>JAAYLM010000354.1 GCA_012521915.1 Oscillospiraceae bacterium
ACCAGCAACCGGTGGGATGCGACACGAACAGGATCACAGGTGACCAGCATGATATGGCTGCCGTCAACAGGTGCATAGATCCTGACAAGCAATTCATGTGGCAAGACACGGTCGATCTGGTCAACTGTATAGGTGTAGCGCCGTGTTTTATCCTCAATGATAATGGTGTCGCCTGTCTCAATTTCACCCAGGCGATTGAAGTGCCGGCCATAGGTATACATGCGGTGTCCGAAAAGAACGGATCGACCCGCTTCGCCCAGGGCGGCACTGGGTGTGTAGTGGCCGATAGCCACCCTAAGATTATAGTTGGACGCTCCTTCGGCGATAGGCATGGAGAGATCGATTCGGGGCATTTCAATTCGCCCGATCGCCTTGACAACGACACGCTCCGGCTTCGGCGAAACAGCAGGTTCTGCGGTCGTTTCAACGGTGGATGTCTGTGTTGTCGGATCTGTCTGTATGCTTTCGCCCGGTTGGGTTGTCGTTCTGGCTGGCTGTTCTGTCGTGGTCGTTCCAGTCAAATCGGATTCATAGCCGCCAAAATCATTGAAGTACTCAATATCTTCGCCGGCGACGACCAGATCGTCGGGCTCAAAGCTGATGGTTCCATCGCCATCTTCAAAGCGATCCAGCAGCTCACGTGTATGGCGGTCCTGCTGCCAGTGGGCAATATACGGCTGGACGATAAGGGCGACGCCAATCAGGGCGACAATTACGATCATTACATCCAGTACACGCAACAATGGTTTTTTTTTGCTGCGCGGGCTGGTGCTTTTTTTATTTTCTGCTGCTGTCATGCTGTATCCCTCGTTCCTTTACCGAACATCCAGTGATGTTTGTTTTGGTACAGATACACGACCTATGGCATCATCTGATGTACCGGTCTTGTGTCGGCTAAGGCGCTGTTCCCTGCGCTCTATAGCTTGCTGCCAGGCCGTACGCTGGGCTTCTGTTTCAGGCTTGAGAGGCTCGATCTGCCTCGGCTTGCCGTGTTCATCTATGGCGACAAAAACAAGATAGGCACGATTAACAAGGTTTTGCTGTCCGCAAAGATGCTCAACAAAAGTGTCGACGCGCACTTCCATTGATGTGCGCCCGGTCCAGGTGATCTCTGCGGCAAGCATGACGGTATCATTCAGCTGCACCGGTTCAATAAATTCCAATGCGTCGACCGCGGCCAGGGTCACATCGCTCTGGGCATGCCTACGTGCTGCCACCGCGGCGGTCACATCGATCCACTCCATCAGTTGACCGCCAAAAAGCCTTCTGGCACCGTAGACATGAGCGGACATGACAATCTGTACGTGCTTTGTTTGCATGTTGCATCCCTCCAGCAACATTCTAGCTGATATTTGTCTTGTGTGACAGTCATCTGCGATACAGAAGTGGTCTGAAACGGTAAAAAAATGAAAGACCTGCTGCGAACATCGTATGTCTGGTTTAATCGGAGATAGCGGATATGATAGAATGTTTTCAGCCGGCCCGGATGGATGACCATCAACTGCCGCTTGTAATAACTCAAGTACAATGGAGGGGAACATGGAACTCTTAGTTATCGACCAGGAGACACGACATCGTATACCAGTCCGGGAAGGAGATAATCTGCTGCAGGTTCTAAGGATTAACGGCCTGACCATCACAGCCCCTTGCGGCGGTAAGGGAACCTGTGGAAAATGCTCTGTCGAGCTGGAAGGGCTCGGTCTTGTACTGGCATGCCAGATGACTCTGACAGAAGCACTCTGGCAGCAGGCAGGGCAGCAGCTCAACCAGCCGCTGGTTCTTCACATGCCTGAGCGCAAGAATCCCCAGGTGTCAACCAAAGGCATGCTGCCTGACCTGATTCTCTCACCGCTGGTTGCCAAGGCTGATGTCAGCCTGCCTCTGCCGACCATCAGCGACCAGCGCTCAGATGAGTGCCGCTTCAATGAGGAAAGCGGCTGCACCCTTCCTTTTTTACTGCTGCCGCAGCTCACGCAGCAGTTGCAGCAGACTGCCTATAAGCCAACCTTTTTCTATCGGCAGGACACCCGTGAAGTCCAACGTATCGTGCGGGGTGACAGTCCCGGACCTTTGGGCATAGCGGTTGACATCGGCACAACAACCCTGGCGGCCTATCTTTGCGACCTGCGAGACGGCAGGCTGCTGGCCGCGGACGCACTCCTCAATCCGCAACGTTCTTTTGGTGCTGATGTTATCAGCCGCATCGAAACTGCCGCGGACGGGCATCAGGAAGCTTTGCGCTTAAGCATAGCCGGTGCGATTGGAGAACTGGCTGCCCGGCTGCTGGATCATTCAGGACGTGCGCACATGCGGGATTTCCGCAGAGAAGATATCGCCCATGTTGTCCTGGCCGGCAATACGGTCATGATGCATTTTCTGAGCGGACTTCCGGCCGATGCCATAGCCAGAACACCTTTCATACCTGTTAGTGTCTCGGCCAGAACTTTATCCGCTGCTGATCTGCGGTTGCCTTTGCCGCCGGATACCATCTGTCAGCTGCTTCCATCCATTGCTGGTTATGTCGGTGCGGATACAACGGCTGGAATTCTGGCAACCAGCCTTTGGCAGCCAGGCAATAAAACAACAAGGAAAAGCCTGCTGCTCGATATCGGCACCAATGGCGAGATCGTCCTGGCAGTCAATAATCACCTGATTGCTTGTTCGGCCGCTGCCGGCCCGGCTTTTGAAGCTGCCAACATCAGTTGCGGCCTTGGTGGCATCCACGGTGCCATTGACCGGGTGTGGCTGGAAGATAATGACCTGCACATATCCGTTATTGGTCAACCACGTAATGGGCTGGACCAGAACCAAGACGCCCGGCTGCACCGGACAGAAGATACCAGCCGGGAAGTGTCACCGTTGGCCGCTGGTGTCTGCGGATCAGGGCTTGTGGCTGCAATTGCTGCCTGCCTGAGATCAGGTATGATTGACGAAACTGGCCGGATCTGTGACGAACCTCAGAGACTCCCGCCCAGACTGGCAGCGCGTATTGGAGAAATAGATGGTATGAACAGTATCATCCTGGCCAGGGAAAGCCAAAGTGCGAATGGCAGGCCTGTCTACCTGACACAAAAGGATATTAGGGAATTGCAGAACGCGAAAGCAGCGATTGTTGCCGGAATACTCCTGCTGTTGGAAAAGGCTGAACTGAAGGCTGACGAATTGGATGATGTTTTTATCGCCGGTGGTTTCGGCAACTATCTTTCAGTGGACGATGCTTTGGCGATTGGCCTTTTGCCGGCTGCGTTCAGAGGGAAGACACGGTCTGCTGGCAATACAGCTGGTATGGGCGCATTGGCATGCCTGCTTGAGCAGGAGCTTTTTCAATCAGCAGCAGACATCGCCGCTCAAGTGACCTATTTCGAGTTGTCGGCTGAAAAACGTTTCACGGACCTTTACATAGAAGCCATGTTGTTTCCGGAAGAAGATTGCTGAAGCGTCAGCAGGAAAACGGAGGTGGATCGTGGTTAAAACAATTGATGCCGATGCTGGCGACATAAGTGAGCGAAAAAAGGAAATCCGTATGGCCATACTTCGGCAGCGTGCGCAGCTGGCGCCTGTTGAAATCCGTCAAGCAGCGTCTGCCATAACCCTTCCGATGACTGACCTGCTACGGTCCTGTTTCGCCTGCAAGGAGGGTGAGCTGCTTATGTCAGCAGCCTATGCTGCGATCCGCAGCGAACTCAGCCTGGCTGAAACCTGGCCACTTCTGCTTGGGCATCCAGGACGGTTGTATTTTCCTGCCGTTGTTGATGATCATCTTGAACTGGGGGCTGTTCCAGAGGGAAGAAAACCGCAAGATTGGTTGCAGCCCGGCTGCATGGGCATTCCAGAGCCTCCTCAGGAAAGCCGAAGAACCAGACCACCTCCACTTGACTTGATTCTGGTCCCTGGACTGGCTTTTGACCGCAAAGGAAATCGAATCGGCTGGGGAAAAGCTTATTATGACGGACTGCTTGCCAGGCTGCCAGCCAGCACGCTGCGTGTCGGCATAGCCTATGATTTTCAAATTATGGAAGAACTGCCGGCTGACGAGCATGATCAGCCTCTAGACGCGCTCATGACCCCTTCAGACTGGTTTTATTGCTCAAATCGTTCCCGGCCATGAAAAGAAGAAACTGTCTTGCCGTATCCCACGCATATTGCCTGGATTTGAAATATGGTAAAATATCCCTATAATGGATACACAGCTTGACTGCCCTGTGCAGCGGGTGGACTTTTCAGATACTGCTGACTGGCAAGGCATTTGTTCTGACCTCAGCCAAACCGTAAAGCAGTGGCGAAGCGCTGAATAGCTTGTAAAGCTGTGTGTGGATAATGTCAGGCTGCAAGGCCTGAATGAAATGAGGTGACAACTGTGAAACTGACTGTTTTGGGTGCATCCGGAGGTTTTCCTGCAGCGGGTGGTGCAACTTCGGGTTACCTTTTGGAGTTGTCCGGCCACTATGTACTGATCGACAGCGGCAGTGGTGTGTTGTCCAACCTGTTTCGTTTTATAAGTATTGACAGGCTAGATGCCATAATCCTGACCCATCTGCACTATGACCATATCAGCGATATGCAGGTGATGAAATATGCCATTGACCTCAACCGCAAATTTGGCGTTGAACGGCCAGCAATTCCGGTTATTGCCCCGGCAACACCTGAAGCCATCGCGGCAACCTTGCAAAGTGACGGTGATCTGATTGTCGGTCAGATCAACAGTGGCAGTGAAATGAATATATTTGGCGCTGCAGTCCGTTTCTTTGCCATGGACCACCCTGTTGAGACCTATGGACTGCGTATCGAACTGGATGGGAAGATTCTGGCCATGACGTCTGATTCAGTCCCTTGTGCAGCGATGCAGATCCTTCTGCAGAATGCTGATCTGGCAGTGATGGACGCAGGAACGATCGAGCGACTGCGTAAACCCAAAATGATGCATATGACAGCTGCTGAGTGTGCTACAC
>JAAYLM010000355.1 GCA_012521915.1 Oscillospiraceae bacterium
TTCATCTTGAACCATTCTGACAAATTGGGATGGCAGAAAGGATTTGACTTATGAGCAAACGGAAAAATCATGTCAATCAAAAACAAGATAATAAACGTCAGATTCTATTACTGGCCGAAATGACTCATCAGCTTACAGGCGAGCAGGAATCAGATATTCGCGGTTATCTGGAAAAGTTTGGCATCCAAGCTTTTTTTGCCAGGCTGGATACAGCCAATGTACAGCCTCATATTCGGACAAAAATATATGAACTGTATCAATCGATCACAAAAGGAAATAACTCGGTAACTCAGAATATGAAAAGGAGACAGTGACGATGATCGTTCGTGATATGACAACAAGTCCTGTTGAAGAAGAACGCGTGATAATTGACAAACAAACTGCTCAGAGCACCTATCAGACGGGATACAGTACAGTTACTGTAAAAGCGTTTTCAACACCAGGCAATCCTATGCCGATGTTCTTTGCAGAATTATCAAACACAAAATGAATGTTGCGGGTGCCATGTAACAGCTGATTTTTTGATGGATTTTGTTCTGCCATTTATAATAAGGGTGGAACACGAGTATCCGAAATCATGCTGTTTTGTGATTCAGGGAGGAATTAAATGAAATTACAAAACACACATGATGTAGGCATCTACTGTCGTCTTTCACGAGATGACAACAACGGGAATCTGGAAAGTATGAGTATTGGCAACCAGAAACAGATGCTCGTTGACTATGTTAAAGAAAAGGGGTGGAGTTTACAGGAAACATATATTGACGACGGCTTTTCCGGCGCGCATTTTGATCGTCCTGACTTCAAACGGCTCCCCAGGGATATTTACAGATGCAGAATCGATTGTGTCATCACCATAGACTTATCGCGATTAGGATGCAACTATGCCAAAGTCGGTTATTACACCGAAGAATTTTTCATTGAAAATGGTGTGCGGTTTATCGCGATCAATGACAGCTATGATACACACCGGGAAGAAGACAATGAGATTGCACCCTTTAAGAATGTGCTGAACGAATGGTATCCGCGAGACATTTCGAAAAAGGTAAAGCAAGTCAAAAGAGCGACAGCCAGACAGGGTAAATTCATCGGCAGCTATGCACCATACGGCTATCAGAAGTCACCGGAAGATATCCACGTTCTGATCATTGATGATTATGCTGCCAGCATTGTCCGTCGTATCTTCAATGAATTTGCATCCGGAAGCACAGCTCGTAAGATCTGTGATGGGTTGAACAGAGACCAGATTGATTGTCCAAGATTCTACAGTGCCAAGAAGAAAAACGGCCAAACCGTAAAATCTCAGGAGCATAATAACTGGGGCAGCGCATCGCTTTGGAACATGATGCGCAATCAGGCGTACATTGGCAATATGGTTCAGGGCAAGAGACAGGTTGTATCTTTCAAGTCCAAGAATAGACGTGTGGGTGATCCAGAAAACTATATTGTAGTGGAAAACACCCACGAACCGATTATTGATCGAGACCTCTGGGATCGGGTGCAAAGTCTGATGAAGACAAGAACCCATCGAGTTTTGAAAAGAAGTAATGATGTCAGCCTTTTTGCCGGTGTTCTGCGCTGTGCTGATTGTGGATCAAAGCTGGTCTATACGGAAAAAAGCAGAAAATACGGTCCGTCAGTAGGCTCATACCGCTGCAGCCGCTATTCTAACAACAGTGATATAGCCTGCTCTCAGCACTATATCCAGGAAAACACTCTGATCGCCTTTGTCCTGAAAGACATTCAGCTCCACGCCATACTCGCTGATGCCGATCGTGAACGAATCAGCCAGCAGCTGGTAAGCAGTATGAACCAAGCGCAGAAACAATCATCAAAAAACTATGACAGACAGGCTCAGGTAACAGAAAAACGGCATAAGGCAATTGAAGAAACAATCAAGCAGCTTTATGAAGACAAGTGTTCTGGAAAAATTCCAGATCTGGTCTTCCAGAATCTATTGAACGGCTATATCACAGAGCAGGCCGAATTGGATCAGAGACTGAAACTGCTCCGGGAACAGCAACAGGAAGCACAGTTTACAGAAAGCGAAATAGAAAAGTGGATGCAGCTGATCAGCCAGCACATGGAGATCAAGGATCTGGATCGACCGACTGTTCTGGAAATGATAGAAAGCATCACCATCAGCGAAGCGAGGAAGGTAAACGGAAAACGCCACCAGAACATCACGATCAACTACCGATTTATCGGCAATCTTCTCGGAAACGCCAAAGAAGACATCATTTAGTTTCCTAAACGATGCCTTCAATGGCAAAATCGGTGAGATTTTGGCTCACACCTTCGCCAAAAAGGTCTGAGCATTGTGGCGGAGAAGGGGAGATTCGAACTCCCGCTAGGGTTGCCCCTACTAACAGTTTAGCAAACTGCCCCCTTCGGCCGACTTGGGTACTTCTCCGTATAATGGGAACCGTGCCATCTCGCTGAATGATGGCACCGGTTCACTCTTTTGGCGGAGAGAATGGGATTCGAACCCATGACAGACTTGCATCTGTGCCGGTTTTCAAGACCGGTGCCTTCAACCAGCTCGACCATCTCTCCTTGTCTTGATGCTATGCCATTTTACAATGGCTACTCGCTGATGTCAATTATTTGTCCGTTTTTCAGCCTTTTCAAGGTATCTGGTTCTACAGGGACATGTCTGGTTGCCTATGGAAAGAAAAAAGCAGATGACAGCTCTGGATAACCGCTTGACAGGTGCTTTGGAACCATTATTTTTTCGTTGCGTCTAAAACTGTATACGTAAGAAACGAGGAAACATGCTGTGAAGAAGATGATTTGTCTCATATCCTTTCTTGTTGTGATCTTATTGCTGGCTGGCTGCTCTGGTTTCTTGACAAGTGATCAGGCGAAAGGTCAGGACCAGCTGCTTACTGATGGCTCAGAGCAGGGAAGTGAACGTCAGGAGATCCTGGATGAAAGCAGTGGCCTTGCGGATTGTTCTATAAGACCAGATGATTTCGCTATTCGTTATGTCACCTGGATTGATAATACCCAACCGAATATCCTTGACACATATACCGGTTATCTGCAAAAGGATCTTGTAAAAGATGGTACGGTGAAGGTAGACTACACACCATCCGAAGCGTCTTTGCAGTTGATTTATGACAAAGTCGTCGAACTGCAGTTAATGGATATCGAAAGAACGTTGACCTCTCGTGTCCTGACGGCTGACGAAACGGTCTATTCAGTTGAACCTTGCACCTATTATGAAATCACATTCACAGTACACGGTATGTCGTACAAAATACAAGGTGATGCGAGCGCGTCTCACTATACGGATGTACATGATGATGCGTCTCACTTCGTAGCCTTTATCCTTTTTATGAATGAATTTATTTACACATCAGATGAATTCAAGGCTTTGCCTGTAGCAAATGGCGGCTACATTTAAACCGCTCATTTACCATATTCACAGTAGGTCAGCAGGCCAAACAGATACACAAAAGTCTCTGAGTCGTGATATCTGAGAATAAAGTCATCTGCTCTCCGCTAAAGTCAAAAGCATGAATGAGATCTGCCCATCGATAATGCTGGGGCATAATCTTTATAAAGATATTCTTTTTCCTTTTTAGCAATTCCAAGTTGAAGTAATTGTCTTTAATGTGAGGTAGGACAGCAAGGTAGAAGACATTGGCCTCAACCAGGTCCTGGAAGAAATGACTGCCAAATGAGAGTTCCGGCATCATGCCGGCTGTTTCAAAAGAAACCTCGCCTAAAGCGGTTGTATGATCTATTTCGGAAAAAGCGACAGGAACACCTAGTGATGGTGTCGACGTTCCCCAGCGTCCTGGGCCAAGAAGCAGCGTCGGTGCTTCTTCAGGATCAAAAAGATCGTGATTAAGCTGACCGATCAATCGTGCAACCTGATAACGATCTTGATCCGGTAGCTGGGCGTATTTTTCCGGATTTACGTAAACAATATGTTTTATGTTTATGCAGACATTACCCCCCATAAAATGGCCTTTTGCCTGTAATAATACATTCCTTTTATCTATATTTTCCGGAAATGGCACACTGGGGCCTAAACGCTTCGTTTGAAGCGGTCTGCATTGCAAAAGGTTGATGACACGCTGTCGTTCCGAGCGCTTGTTGATCGTAAATTCAATATCAACAGGGTATTGGTAGGCTTTTTCGAGTAAATGTATCATCGTCCGAATTTGTTTGATGAAAGTCTGGTCCGAAAGGACTTTCCGGAAATTAAGCAGCCATTTCTGCCGACCGGTGAATCCCAGCTCCGCCAGTCGCTGACTTTCTTCCCAATCGATCTCGCCGACATCGCTGAGATCAATGTCTTTTTCTTCGCGAACCAGCTCTTCCAGAGGCATGGTGATCAAAGCGTTCTGCTGGAGGTCAATCAAATCAACATAATGCTGGGAATAAGTATTTTCATCATCTCTGCTATCATGTGATGACATCTGTGGATGATCCAGTGCGACAATTCTCGGATAGTCTCCCTCGACGCGATCGACAGCCCGTGTCCCCAGACCAAAGACAATGCGCAGCATGCCGGCATGAGTATCAAGACGTTCATTCCAGACGTAAAGGTTTCGGGAATGACCGACGCCAGCCATCAGAGGATAGAAATATCGACCATGGTGATCGCCTGATACGCGCTGCACTAAAAGAGCCATCTGCTCATCTTTCTGATGCAGTCCACGCCTGACCCGATATTTCAAAGCATCAGGATCCATGGTGCTGGCATAGACCTGACGAACAGCCTTTTCGAAGGACGCCAGCCTTTCCTGAAGATCACCCTGATTGGCGCAGAACACACTTTCATATTTACCGGCAAAAGCGTTACCAAAGTCGTCTTCCAGTAACGAACTGGACCGGACAATAATCGGCGATTGTCCGAAAGATTCCAGCATCTGGCGAAACTGCTCGCGAATATCTTCAGGGAAAGATCCTGCAAGCAGCCGCTGTCGTAGCGTATCAGCTTTACTGAAATAATTGGCTTCTTTCTTTTGCTCCGTGCGTAAATACCAGCAATCGTTATGGACAATATAGGTGTAAAAGAGATCAGCACCCAGATAGAATGAATCATGCGGCTCCAGGATCAGTTCCGGTTCCAAGCCTGCATGTTTTCCACCTTTTATCAATATATTTCGAGCCAATAACATGCCTATTGCTTTACCACCAATTTTTCCAGTTCCTATTTGCCTTATTTTAATATTTATTAAATCTTCAAGGGAAAAATATTCTCTAGCCAGGATCCCTATCCTGCCTTCGTCACTAAGCAACAGCCTGCGCAGCTTATCCTGCATGGCTGTACTTTCTTCAGATTCTTTTTCACCAACAAACCGGGTTGCATTCTCAAAAAGGCGGTCCCAGGAATCAACATGACGCGACATGTTTGAAAAAGATGGCGCCAATGCCGAAAAAAAGCGGGCAGCATCGATGCTGCTGCTTAGTGGTACACATTGCCCGTCTGTCAGTTTATGAGGTAAATACATGGTTGTCGCATAGCGCTGATAAACTTTTAGCGGATGGACATAAATAGTATCTTCCTGATGGTATAAATCGAGCAGGACCTGCGTTGTCTCACGTATTCCGGCAACGGTCGCGAAAGAGTGCCCGCCCCGGTTGATCGCGAAGTAAGCAATCGTATCCAGCTTATATAGGTAGGGGCAGATAATGCGGAAAAAGTTTCCGATCATCAGATCGGATCCCCATTGATCGAGTAAATCCGATAAGTTATCGAAAATATAGAACGCGTATTTACCCACCTGACTGACCAGCTCATAGATCGAACGGGTAAACCCTTCAAAACCATCATTCGTGCTGATTGTATGACAGCGCAACGATGGGTCATCAGTAGAAGTCTCCGGCAACAAGGGTGGATGCGACGCGAATCTTATGTAATGGCAGTCATACCCGTCCTTCTGCACCTGACTCAAAAAACAGCGGGCAACCCGTTGATAATCAGACAGATCATTGAGCTGCCAGACAACATTATCACCGGGACGCAAAGCATCAATAACCTCATCAAGGCCTGGCATGCCAGTACTGACACGATTACTCATTTCGTGCACATCCTTTGCCTTTATGCTTATCGGTACGCCAACAGGTCGGACGATCTGTTTTTAAGCCTCCTAGAGATGCTCCAGTAATTCAATCAAGCGGTCCAGATCATCATTTGAGTAGTATTCGATTTGAATGGAGCCTTTTCCTTGCCGGTCTTTCAGGCGGACCCGTGTTCCCAGATGGCCAGTCAATCGCCGTTCGACCTCTTTCACACTTAAGACATAGGCCGGATCAACGACTTTTTGCTTTTTCTGCGGCTGGTTCATGTGTTTGACCAGCTTTTCTGTCTCCCGAACACTAAGGTCTTTGTTGATAATCATTTGTGCCGCTTTACTCTGCTGCGAAACATGATTCAAAGCAAGCAACGCCCTGGCGTGTCCTGCTGAAAGTCTTTCATCACGTACCATTTGTTGTATTTCTTCCGGAAGGTTCATCAGGCGCAGCGTATTGGCGATTGCGGGTCGGCTCCTGCCCACGACTGTCGATAGTTTTTCCTGCGTCATACCATGATCCTTGATCAGACGGCTCAAGGCAGCAGCCTCTTCGAGTGGATTCAGGTCCTGACGCTGTATATTCTCGATCAAGGCCTGCTGTAGGACTTGAACATCCGTCAATTCGCGGATAATGGCAGGAACAAGCGAAAGCCCGGCCAGTCGTGCGGCTCGCCAGCGTCGCTCTCCGGCAACAATACGGTAGCCCTGATCGCCGCGACAGACAATGATTGGTTGAATGATCCCGTTTTCCTTGATGGAAGCAGCAAGTTCCGCGAGTTTATCCTGATCAAAAAGTTTACGAGGCTGCTCAGCATTGGGACTGATGTCATTTATTTTAAGGTTGACAATCGCTCCTCTTACATCGTCTGATACAGGTTCCGAATTCTGCAGCAGCGCGCCAAGCCCTCTACCCAAACCTTTATTTACAGCAGCGCTCATCAGTATAGCCCTCCAATTCGTCTGATAACTTCCCTGGCCAGAGCATCGTAGCTCTCTGCCCCTTTTGACTTCGGATCATATTCCATAATGGCCTTGCCGAAACTTGGCGCCTCGCTAAGTCGTACATTGCGAGGGATTATTGTGCGAAAAACCTTATCTCCAAAATAACGGCGCACTTCATTAGCAACCTGATGGGAAAGTTGTGTCCTCGCGTCAAACATCGTTACAATAACACCAAAGATATTGAGGGTCGGATTCAGCCCGCGTCTAATCAACGAAACGGTCTCCATCAGCTGTGTCAGCCCTTCCAGAGCGTAATACTCGCTTTGAATCGGAACAAGAACACCATCAGCTGCTGTCAACCCGTTGATCGTCAGCAAGCCTAAAGAAGGTGGACAATCCATGAGAATGACATCATATAGTTTTCGAATATCTTTAATGGCGTTTCGCAAAACTGTTTCACGTGAAACAACACCAACCAGTTCCACTTCCGCACCGGCAAGCTCAATATTAGCCGGACAAAGGTGCAATCCGCGTCTTCCCGTATCAAAAATTGCCTGGCTAACAGGATCCAGATTGATCAGAACATCATAGATGGTCTTTTCCAGGTTGTTCTTCTCAAACCCCAACCCTGATGTTGCGTTCCCTTGAGGATCCATATCGATCAGCAACACTTTTTTTCCCCGGGCAGCCAGAATAGCAGCTAGATTAACAACCGTTGTTGTTTTTCCAACACCGCCTTTCTGATTAACGACCGCCAGTACTTGCGTCATAGTTGATCCCCTTCTTTGTTCCATGCTAATCGTATTATACCGCTTCTGTTTTTTTAGCGTTCGTCAACTTTCATGTCTGATTTTTCAGCAGGATTAAACCACCGGTTTTATGCATTTTAGCACAGATAGCCGGATATGGACAGGCGCTGGACATCATTGATCGCTTTTTCAAATTAAAGTATTATTCGCTTTCTGTCTTTTTGTCTATTTCAGCTTTAATGCATGACCGATGGCTGACTTACACATTGGCAGTTGAACCAATCAACATGTCGCGGAGAAAAGGCTGTGGATAAGCCTTGCCATTACAGGAAAAAATCCGATGTTTCACGTGAAACATCGGACCCTTTTGTTGTTGGCCGGCTGCTTATGCTCGTTTGTGTATCTTCCCTTTTATGGACCCGTTTATATATCCATCTGAGCGTATTTTGCATTGGATTGGATAAAGTCACGGCGCGGTTCTACTTTTTCACCCATCAACAAGCTAAAAGTTTCATCGGCCGCTTGCGCATCCTGCATTTCTACTCTAAGCAATTTACGTGTTTCCGGGTTCATCGTTGTTTCCCACAGCTGCTCCGCGCTCATTTCACCAAGACCTTTATACCGTTGCAGCTTTGGTTCCTTCCAGCCTGTTTCTTCTTTGATCTGTTCGACATCATCCTCTGTATAGGCATAAAAGGACTTGTTGCCTTCATAAACACGAAAGAGCGGTGGACAGGCAATATAAACATAGCCGCCTTCAACAAGCGGTTGCAAATGACGGAAAAAGAAGGTCAAAAGCAGTGTCCGGATATGCGCGCCATCGACGTCTGCATCCGCCATAATAATAACTTTATGATAACGCAAACGATGCAGATCGAAATCTGAACCAATGCCGGCGCCCAGTGCCAGTATAACTGGCTGGAGCTTTTCATTGCCGTAAACCCTGTCAATACGGGCTTTTTCAACGTTAAGCATTTTGCCCCACAAAGGCAAGATTGCTTGATATTTTCGTTCCCGTCCGTTTTTCGCCGACCCGCCAGCAGAATCACCTTCAACAATAAATATCTCACATAACTCTGGATTTTTCTCCTGACAGTCCGCCAGTTTACCAGGCAAGGCGTTTGACTCGAAGGCATTTTTTCGGCGTGTCATCTCACGCGCTTTACGAGCGGCTTCCCTAGCCCGGGATGCAGAAAGACATTTATCAATGATGGTTTTGGCAACAGGCGGATTTTCCTCCAGATAAGCCGCCAGTTTTTCCGTCACGACTGTTTCCACGATACCCCTGATCTCAGAATTGCCCAGTTTTGTTTTCGTCTGCCCTTCAAACTGCGGTTCAGGCAACTTGATACTGATGATCGCACCAAGTCCTTCACGTACATCCTCGCCCTGAAGATTCTTTTCCGTTGCTTTAATCTGGCCGTATTTTCTGGCATAATCATTGATGACCCTTGTTAATGCTGTTTTAAAGCCTGTCAAATGCGTACCGCCTTCAATCGTTGCGATATTGTTGGCATATGAGTACACGCTCTCAACATAAGAGTCATTATACTGTATGGCCAATTCGACAAAACAATCACCATTCTTGGCCGCCACATAGACCGGCATTTTATGAAGAACCTGCTTGTGCTTGTTCAGATACTCAACAAAGGAGACAATTCCACCCTCATAATGCAGGACCTTTTCAACGGCCGGCGTTACCCGTTCATCGATCAGATGCAGTGTGATTTCCTTATTCAAAAAAGCCATTTCACGGTAGCGGGTCAACATCATGTTGAAATCAAGCTCGACACTGGGGAAAATGGTCTGATCAGCTTTAAAGGTCGTGATGGTTCCTGTTGCGTCACTTTCACCGATCTCTTTCAGTGGTTCTTTGGTCAGACCACGTTCAAAACGAATACGGTAGGCTTTTCCATTCCTATTAACAACAACTTCCATCCATTCAGAAAGCGCGTTGACAACAGACGCGCCAACGCCATGCAGGCCGCCGGAAACACTATAGGCGCCACCACCGAATTTTCCGCCGGCATGCAGAACCGTATGAACAACCTCTACGGTGGGGATCCCCATTTTTGGATGGATGCCAACGGGAATACCACTGCCGTTGTCGGAAATTTCAACAATATTGCCTTGTTTGATGACGATCCTGATTTTATCGCAGCGCCCGGCCAGAGCTTCATCAACTGAATTGGCCACAATCTCATAAACCAGGTGATGAAGTCCGCGCATACTGGTATCGCCGATGTACATGCCCGGCCTTTTCCGTACCGCCTCCAGCCCTTCAAGGACCTGGATATCGCTTTCACTGTAAAGAGATCGGTTCGTTGTATCAAACCGATCATTATGGTCGTTATCAATCGTGATAATCTCCTCTTGAAAGTCATCATCACTCAAGGCGCGCGGATCATCAGCGATATTGATCATCTGATCAAGATCGTCTGGTTGATCGATTGACAATCTTTTTTCTTCTTTATATGACTGTTTATCCAGCCTGTTGTTAAGGCCCTCTTTACTCATGCTCGCACCTTCCTGGTTTGCTGGTCTTGTTCTGATACAAGCCCGTTTGTCTGATCTTTAATACTTAAATACTTATTTCTGTATCCTTTGATCTTCGCATTTGCCTATACACATCCTGCGCGGCCTTTTCCATTCTTTTCCACAAAGTTGCCGCGGCTATAGGGGAATAATAAACCCTGTCCAGTGTAACGATAAATGAACGTGGCAGATCCGGTGATATCACATCGACCCGATTTTCTTTTTCAGCCTTTCGGAGAAAATCGACAGTAGCCGATTCGTTGGCAGTTGTCCCATCGAAATCAAAGATGCCCAGGATATACTTGTTTGACAAGGTATACGTCCCACCGATATGTATGTACATCCACGTTGACACCACCTTCCATGAGCGCTTGTTGTCTCTGTTTTTTAACAGAGGCTTAACATTATAATTATAGCACATTTCAGGCAGTTTGAGGCGTCTAGCCTTTTTCACAGTGTTTATCGTGCGGCTCACCATGCGTGCCTGTCGGCATCACCTGTCCTTGAACAACCTTAAAAAAAGACCATTTGTGTTTATCTACCGAATGATTATTTTCAGACTTATTTTCATAATATGTGAATTCTTTTACAATTTGTTCGGTATCAGTACAGGTAACAAAAACCTGTGCCTCATGAATATTTTCTAACAAACTGTTTCTTCTATTTTCATCCAACTCTGACATGACATCATCGAGCAAAAAAACCGGTGCTTCACCCGTTTCTTCCCGCAGGATGATCAGCTCAGCAAGTTTCAGTGCGAGTACAGCTGATCGTTGTTGACCCTGTGAGGCAAATGGTTTGAGACTGCTGCCATCCAGAGATAAATCCAGATCGTCCCGGTGTGGTCCTACTTGTGTTGACCCTTTTTCAATATCATCGTAAAGCATTGATTTCAGTTTTTTCAGTAAACGTTCTGCAAGCTGATCATCTTTCGTATTAATGTCTATACCTGGTACAGACTTGTACTTTACATTTAACTGTTCTTTTCCGGAAGATATATCATTCTGGGCTTTTGCCGCGATTTCGGCGATTCGCTCAGTAAAAATCCGGCGCTGCTTGATCACGGCAACAGCTTCCTTGGTCAGGGCGTCGTCCCAGACGTCCAGCTGCATCAACCGGGTTGTATCTAGATTTTTACCCCGACCATAGCCCTGATCGCGCAGCATCTTCAGCAAACGGTTTCTTTGATTAATAATTTTATTATATTGTTGTAGATGAACAAAGTAACCAGGCCTGATCTGAGATATAAGAAGATCAAGATATCTTCTACGTGTCGCAGGACCTTCTTTTACAATCATAAGATCTTCAGGCGCGAAGATAACAGCATGGAACAAACCCATCATATCGCTGATACGATCAAGCTTTAAACCATTATGATAGATCTGACGCAATGAACGACTGCGCTGGGCATCGCCATTGACTGCATCAAGAAAGCGGATTTCCACGGATTCAGTAGATCCATTTTGACAAATAAATTCAATCTTAACGCCATACTGGTCTTTATCATGCAGGATGAGATCACTATCGCGCGCGGTCCGGTGTGACCGCGCGCAGGTACACAAGTAGACGGCTTCCAATATATTGGTTTTACCCTGGGCATTATCTCCAAAAAAGACATTAATGCCTGGAGATGTGGTGATTTCCTGATCCAGATAATTACGGAACTGGTTCAGCGTAATCTTCGTGATGATCATACGGCCAGCCTTGTTCTTTCTTTACAGCTGGTTATTTTCATAGGTTTATCGCCTCAGTGGCAAGACCAGGTAAGCGAATTCATCGCTGTCCAGCGGTTTCAGGACACAAGGACCCATGGTTCCGTTGAAAACAATGCTGATCTCATCTTCATCTATGACGCGCAGGGCATCAATGAAATATTTCGGATTGAAGTCGATATCAATACTATTGCCATTAATGGCTATCGTCAGTTCTTCGCGCAGGGTCCCTATTTCTGTGTTGGCACTGACAACCAGTGTATCTTCATCACTTGTAGAAAGACGCACCGGATATCGCTTGTCGTCCGTCGTGATGATCAGAGAAGCACGCTCAATAGCGTCCAGGAGGACTTCAGGCGATACTGTTATGGTTGTTTCAGCTGTCTGAGGAATGATGCTGCTGTAATTCATGTATTCACCCTGGATCAGACGGGAAACAACCTTCACATTTCCTGTATCAAACAGGATATTGTTGTTTGAAGGATAGATGTCGACACTTTCTTTTCCTGTACCCAGAATACGTCCTACTTCATGCAGCACTTTGCCCGGGATGATGAATTTTAACTGCCCCACTTCTTCTTCTAGAATATTTTTGCGCAGGGCCAGCCTGAATCCGTCAATGGCAACCATTTCCACGACATTTCCCTCTGACATAAAAAAACAACCATTGAGGATGGGTCGTGTTTCATCGGTGCTGACCGCAAAGATGGTCTGCTGAATCATTTCGCGCAGCATCTGCTGGGGCAAGGTGGTTTTCAACGATTGCTCCACAACAGGTATTTTAGGATAATCTTCTGCAAGCAGACTCTTGATGGTAAAATGAGAACTGCCACTTTCAATCTTGACCGCCTGAGCAGAGGTACTTTCCAGGGTGATGATGTCATCCGGCATCTTGCGAATGATATCGCCAAACATCCTTGATGTAACCACCAGACTTCCTTTTTCCGGTACATCAGCTTCCATACGGCATTCAATACCGATTTCCATATCGTAGCCAGTCAATTTGATGTCTTCATCCGCTTCTATTAGAATCCCATCCAGGATGGCCATGGTAGAACGTGATGCTATAGCTTTTTGGACGATGGCGATGGATTCAATCAGCCTGTCCCGTGAACAGATGACTTTCATGCGGGTTCCTCCTCAATTGGCTTGTTGTCTTTATATCAATATATTTTATCACTTTTCTTCTTATGGTGTGTGAACTGTGTTGATAACTGCTTTCAACCCGTGTTACGGCATGTTTTCCCTGTTGAAAAGATGTTCATAACCTATTTGCTGAAAAAGCTTCTCCTGTGTATAAGGTGGGGAGACATTTTATCCACAGTTTCATCCACGTTGTATTTATCCACATATCCACATAAAATGTGGATAAAGAACGTCTGTTCTTTTCATTCGGCAATTCTCTTTTTGATTTCCTCAATATCACTGACAATTTTTCCCTGCTTGTTTATTTCCTCTGTTATTTTATTGCAGGCGTGCATCACGGTGGTGTGGTCGCGGTTGCCGAAATCATTGCCAATTTGCGGGAAAGTCATGTTTAGCAGGAAACGGCACAGATACATGGCCAGCTGGCGCGGTCTCGCAATTTCTTTGTTGCGCCGGTTGGACTTGATATCTTCGACGGTAATTCTGTAATAGCGGGCAACCACATCTGTGATTACCGCAGAACTGACTTTCCGGCCGGCCATCGGCTGGATGATGTCTTTCAAGGCCTCTCTGGCAACTTCCAAGGTTATGGTCCCGGCCAGCAGGGAATAACAGAGAACCGTGTTGAAGGCACCTTCCAGTTCACGGATGTTCGAAGCGATGTTTGTTGCGATATAGTTAAAAACATCATCCGGTATGGTGGCGTTGTTGATTTGAGCACGTCTTTTCAGAATTGCGACACGGGTCTCGTAGTCAGGTGGCTGAATATCCACAGTCAAACCGCAGGAAAAGCGGGTGCGCAGGCGTTCTTCGAGTGAGATCAGGCTCTGCGGTGGCTTGTCGCATGTCATGACGATGTTTTTGCCGCTCTCATAGAGCGTATTGAAGGTGTGAAAAAACTCAATCTGCATCTGTTCCTTGCCTTCAATAAACTGGATATCATCAATCAGGAGCAGGTCTGTCTGCCTGTATTTACTGCGAAAATCATCGTATTTGTTTTCTTTGATGGCATAAATGAACTCATTGACAAATTGCTCGCACTGGACATAGAGGATTTTTCTCTCAGGCGTCTTCTTTGCAACGAAATTACCGATGGCATGCATCAAGTGTGTTTTTCCCAGTCCTGATCCGCCATAGAGAAAAAGCGGATTGAAGTTGCGACCGCCTTGTTTTTCCGCGACAGCCACACAGGCAGCGTGGGCGAACCGGTTACCGCTGCCCACGACAAAAGCTTCAAAGGTGTATTGCTGGTTGAGCCTGCTTTTGTTTATGGCCGGCAGGCCGTCTTCTACCTGCAAAGACGGTTCAACCCGCACTTCAGGAACAACGGGATGTCCGATAACGATCTTGATATCGATATTCCGGCTGGTGGCAACTTTCAAGGTGTTGCGGATCAGAGGAACATACTGGTCAACAAAGGTCTTATGGAAATCATTGGGGACAGACAAAGTGAAAACCCCTTGGCCCAAATCCAGAGGTTCCATGGGTTTTATCCATGTATTAAGACAGATCTCTGACAGCTCGCCTTCAAGTAGATCCAAAGCTTTATGCCAGATTTTATTGACCTCGTTTTGTTGCATGCCGATACCAACCCCATCCTGAAGTAGTTCCATCTTATCAGATTCCGGAACGATATAAAAGGCTCTCCGTCTGTTCATCTATGATATACTGAACACACTTGGTTCGGGAAGGAGTGCCGTAAATGGACTATGTTTTTTTCGGCTTCAGCTCGCTTTGCCTGGCGTTAACGATCCTTTTCATCTTTGTCTTGTCTGTGAAAGCTGACCGTCAACTACGATTTTGGCAGTACTTGGCAGCGGGTGCCGCTTCCGTACTTTTATATTACCTCAATGTTGTTATCTTTAGCAGTAATGTGCTTTTATACTTCCTCTCTAATTCGCTTCCGCAGCTGGCACTAACCGTTGTGCTCACCTTGCTGTTGCGCTATAAATCGACGACAGGCTGAGCGCTGTCAAGCAGGTACGGGCTCATGGAGGTCCTGTTGATAAACAAAATGAAACGATGTAAGTATATTATGATATTTATTGATATGGAGTCTTTATGAAATGTCACAGAACAATAGGGTTTTACTTTTCGATCTTGGTAACATACTGGTTTCGCTGAATGCTGTTTCCGCAATCTGGCAAAGAGGCTCTTCAGCTGGCGGGTCGGTTTCCACGGATCATTTCTGGTCGTCCAGCAAAGCGGTTCATGATTATGAGTCTGGCCGTTTGCCAACGTTAAAAGCTTTCTATGAGGCACTTCGTACAGAGCATCCTATGGATGTAAGTGAAGATGAATTTTATTTAATTTTCAGGAATGTGATTGGGGATGTCTTTCCGGGAACACAGGCACTGCTGTCTGCTTTGCGGCATGAATATCCTCTTTATCTGCTATCCAATACAAGCGCGGCCCACTGGGCGATCTGTTGCGATGAACAAAAGCTGGATGTTTTTTTCTGTAAAGCTTTTCTTTCTTTCAAGATGGGTGTCATGAAGCCTGATCCCCGGGCTTTTCAACAAGCAATCGTTGAGATGAACAGTGATCCGCAAAACATATGGTTTTATGATGACCGGGAAGATAACGTAATGATTGCTAGAAAACTAGGAATAAATGCACATGTAAGCTTTGGTGGAGAAACATTATATAATGATTTGCGAAATCATGGTTTTATAACTGAAGCTGTATTGCAGGTCGTTCAAAACAGGGAAAAAGAACATAATTGAACGTTTCAGGTACTTTTCCAGAAGGGAATACGTATATGATCGAGAAATTCAGTGAGTTGAATAATCCGGAAATGTGGTACGATCAGGCGACCATGACCACTTTACGTGGCTGGTTCGGGCAGACCCGCAAATGTCCGGCATGTAACCGAGTCCACAGCCTGCACACGCGCATGATGGAGTCAGATAAGAATATTGCTATGAATATTGGTCAATATCTGGCTGTGCTCGGATTCAGGGGCAGTTGTCTGGATGTTATGGATGAGCGGACGAAAGACGCTGCGGGTGACGCGCTTAAGCAGGGATTGGCGGCTTTTCGCCCGAAGGCTGTTGTCTACACAAGACGAGATCTGCATGCCGATGAGCAGGCCTTGGGTACACTGCTTATGGGGTTGCGCGATAAACCGAATTTTCTGTTTTCCTGTGGCAGCGGAACTTTGACAGACATAACACGATATAACAGTTTTATTACAGGAATACCTTTTGTGGCCTTTGCGACCGCCGCTTCTGTAGATGGTTTCGCCTCAGGTTCGACCCCACTCCTGGTTAATGGCTTTAAGACAACCTACCCCGGTGTAGCCCCGGAGGCTATCTTCTACGACCCTTATGTCCTGGCAGCAGCGCCGCAAAAGATGACGGCTGCTGGATTTGGTGATATTCTTGCGAAAGTGATTGCGCTGCTGGACTGGCGACTCGCTTATACCGTAGAGGATGAGGCGTATTGTCCGCTGATCGCGGCCTTGGTGGATCGTGCTGTTGAGGATTGCCTCAACCTGGCTGGCGACCTGGCCGTACCTTCAGGCCAGACAACACCGGATCAGCTGAAAAAGAGGGCGGCCGCATCAGGGCGCCTCATGGAGATCCTGGCCCTCACGGGCATGGCTATGCAGATGATGGGCAGTACGCGACCGGCATCCGGAGGGGACCACCACATTTCCCACCTGCTGGAAATGCGTGACATCCAGATGGAACGTGAAGGCAGCCTGCATGGTGACAAGGTGGGGATTGGCACCTTGATCTCCATGGTGATGTACCAGAAGTTATTCGCCGGTTCGGCGATGCCGCGCCAACGGCCGGTTCTGGCGGCAGATATATGGGAAAAGGAAGTGCGCCGTGTTTACGGGCCGCTGGCAGCCCATGCCCTGGCCACAAACCAGCCACAACCGCCGCAGGGTGATGTATGGGATAAACAAAAGCAGCTGCTGGAACGCGCCATGCAGACCTTTGGTTTTGCGGCGGTTGAGCGGTTCAAGACGTTGATCCCTCTGGCCCGTGACAAAATACTGGCGATGGATGGTCCGGTAAGGCCCGACCAGCTGGGCTATACCGTCCAGGATACCTATGATGCCATCGCTTTCGGCAAAGAAGTGCGGCCTAAATTTACGATTCTGCGCCTGGCTGAGCGCTATGGCTGGCTTTATGACCTTGCTGAGGAAATTTCCGCCGGACTTCCCAGGGGTGACCTTTACTAAGGCCGTGTTCTTACAGGTGATTCGGATGTTTCTCCTGAAGCGCTAAACGGGAAAGCTGCGTGACAAATAGAAATCAACCCCCAAAAAGACGGCTGCAGCGGAATTGGCAGCCAAAAACAAAGAATAGGAGCGTTTTTTATGAAAGACCGTTACAATGTTCTCTTGCTTATGGTAGACCAGATGCGCTGGGACAGCCTGGGGTGTTACGGCAATAGTGTGATCGAGACGCCGAACATCGATTATCTGGCAGCGACAGGCACGCTTTTCCGCCATGCTTATACGCCTTCGCCTTCCTGCATACCCGCCAGGGCCTGTCTGATCAGCGGCTTGAATCCCTGGCATGCGGGTATTCTGGGTATGGGAGGCGGTCAAAGCGGCATGGGTACCGGTTTTGCAGAAACGCTTCCCGGTGTTTTTGCCCGTCATGGCTACCACACGCAGGGCGTCGGTAAGATGCATTTTCATCCGCAGCGGGCTTTAAACGGCTTTCATAATACCCTCCTGGATGAATCAGGTCGTGCAGAGCCGGGCTTTGTTTCCGACTACAAACAATGGTTTGACGCCAATAAAACGGGTGATTATCAGCTTTCTGACCATGGGATCAGCTGGAATTCCTGGATGTCCCGGCCGTATAACCTGCCGGAATATCTGCATCCCACCAACTGGACCGCCAGCCAGTCAATCAAATTCCTGGATGAACGGGATCCAACCCTGCCCTTTTTCCTGAAAACATCCTTCGCCCGTCCGCATTCACCCTATGATCCGCCCGTCTATTATTTTGATATGTACAACGATCCGGAGAAAGAGATACCACAACCTTTTGTCGGAGACTGGGCCGGTATCAATGACCATCCAGAGGATGCCGCTGATCCGGATGCTTACCGGGGCAGACGCAAGCCGGCGGAGATCCGCCGGGCCAGGGCCGGTTATTATGGCTCCGTAAGCCATATCGACCATCAGATCGGCAAGTTGCTGAATGCTTTGCGCAAACGGGGTCTGCTGGAAAAAACCATTATCCTTTTCACTTCAGATCACGGCGATATGCTGGGCGACCATCACCTCTGGCGCAAAACGTATGCTTATGAGGGATCTGCACATATTCCCTTTATCGTACGGCTGCCCAAACCGCTGCGTAACGCCGTCCAGCGCGATGTTGACACACCGGTGACCTTGTACGATGTTATGCCTACGCTGCTCGATCTGGCCGGTCTGCCGGTTCCCTCCGGTCTGGATGGTCTCAGCATGCGGCGGCAATTGTTTGAGGAAAATGCAGGCGGCAGGGCATACCTCCATGGTGAGCACAGCACCTGTTATAGTGAAGAGCAGGAAATGCAGTTTCTGACTGACGGACGCCGCAAATACATCTGGTTTCCCCGCCGGGACTGCGAGCAGTTCTTTGACCTGACGGTTGACCCCAAGGAGCTTCATGACCTATCCAAAGACCCGGAAAGGCAGGAAGAGGTTACTCTCTGGCGCGACAGGCTCATTCAAGAACTGGATACAAGGCAGGCCGGACTGGTTGAAGCCGGGCGGCTTGTTTGCCAGAACGGACGTCCATACCTGCGTTCCCCGCATTATGATGTGCGCGTCGGCAAGACCGGTCTGGGCTGACCGGAGCGACATCAAAAAAAAGCCGCATCGTGTTTTGTGCGATGCGGCTTTTGGGGGTTATGCTCTTTAGCAGATTTGCTTTAGACCGGTTATTTGGATGGTGTGGTTCCGTAAGAGCCGGCGGTGTCGAAATGGGTGCTGGTGGTGTCTTTCTGACGCGAGCTGGTCCGCAGTTTATTCAACTCATCAAGGAAGAGGTCTTCATCAATCGGAAGCTCAACAGGTCTGCCCAGCCAGCTGGACAGATGCATCGCGTTGGAGATGGTCAGGCCGTTAATGCCTTCAACACCTTCAGCAACCAGATCGCCGCCCCGCAGGATGGCATCGGCGAAAGCCCTCAGAACACCAACGTGCTGCAGGTTTTCCCCTTCCAGTTCAACTTCGCTGACCGTCATTTTCGGCAGTCCGAAGCCGGTTGGCGCTGATTTACAGAATTCACGCTCGTTGGTTTCCAGCTTGTACATGAAAAGCTTGTTGTCTTCACAGACCAGTTTGCCCCACTCCAGCGTGATTTCGAAGCGATTGGTGCCTGGGGCGTCCGCTGTGCTGGTGACAAAAACACCAGTCGCGCCATTGGGGTATTCGACGTAAGCGGTTACATCGTCTTCAACTTCAATGTCGTGCCATTTGCCGTTATGACAGAAAGCCTGCACTTTTCCGGGCATGCCGCAGATCCACTGCCAGAGGTCGATGTTGTGCGGGCATTGGTTCAGAAGGACGCCACCGCCTTCACCTGCCCAGGTTGCCCGCCAGTTGCCGGAATCATAATAGGACTGGGTGCGATACCAGTTGGTGATGATCCAGTTTGTCCGCTTGATGGCGCCCATTTCCCCGCTCTTGACGATTTCGTACATCTTGCGGTAGACAGGATTGGTCCTCTGGTTGAACATCATGCCGAAGACCACAGCGCTATTGGCAGCAGTCTCGTTCATTTTGCGGACCTGGCGGGTGTAAACGCCGGCCGGCTTCTCACACATGACATGCAGGTTATGCTGCATGGCAGCGATGGCCAGAGAGGGATGCTCATAATGGGGGACGGCAATCAGAACGGCTTCGCATTTGCCGCTCTGCATCATGGCTTCAGCCGTCGGGAAAAGGGCGATATCCGGGGGCAGGTTTTCTTTGGCCCAGGCCAGCCTGGCTTCGTCGACATCAGCAATCGCGGACAAGGCGATGTCCGGGATCTTGCCATCCAGGATATTCTTGGCATGACCGGTACCCATGTTGCCCAGACCGATAATGCCCAGTTTGACTTGCTTGCTCATAGTACAGCCTCCATTGATTGTGTTCCCGGTTTATTCTTGCATGGCTCAGACGCTTGTCGCCTGTTCTGCTTACTGCAGGTGTGGCTTGCCATGCCATTCTGCGTGATGGCGGTGTGTTCCTGCGGAAAGCTGCTCAGCGATAGCCGGCACCGGCCAGGAAGTCGTAGCTGCTCTTCAAAGCGGCAAAGGGACTGCCGGCGCAAGTATCCTGCTCAACCAGCATGTACTGGGTGCCGGCTTTCTCAAAGGCGGCAAAGATAGCCGGCCAGTTGAGGTTGCCTTCGCCGATCGGAGCCATCAACTGGTCACGGCCATTGATCGCCATATCTTTAAGATGGACCGTCGGCAGGCGGCCGCTTAACTTTTCAATCCATTGACAGACATCGGCACCGCCGGCCTGCACCCAGTAGGTATCCAGTGTAAAGCCCATTTCCTCAGCGGAGAACTGGCCTATCAGGTGTTCCAGGTAGTTTTTGCCATCAATTTTCTCGAATTCAAAATTATGGTTATGGTACATAAACAGTTTGCCTGCGGCGGCGATCTTGCGGGCAGCGCCGCGGTAATCTTCACCAAACAGGTCGATCCAGTCCGGCTGACGGTACTTTTCCGGCATGGAGCCAATGCCAATGTGATCACAACCCAGAATATCATGCTCTTCGATGACCGCTTCTGTTTCGTTCAGGATACGTTCGGCCTTGGTATGCGTCAGAACAATTTTCAGGTCGTTATCGTCGCAAATTTCCCTGATGCGCTGGGGTTTGATGTCGCCGACACCGGAGATCTGGACAAACTTGTAACCGATATCGGCAATCCTTTTCATGGAACGCGCGAAGTCCTGTTCTGTCTGGATATACTGGCGAATGGTATAAAGCTGGGCACCGATATTCATATTCGATCCTTCTTTCTTTTGTCTTTTTCCGTACAGGCTGAGCTGCGGGAAAGCATTCTGCCTGGCGGTTGATTCGCTTTTGCTGCTGCATCTGCCTGCCAGGACTGCCGCCCTGCCCGGGCGTTGCTTATAGCAGTTCCCTCAGGACGGCAAGCGCTTCTTTGGCTTCTGCTGCCTGATCTTCGCGGAATCCGGCCTCAATACTGACATTGCCTTGATAACCAATCGCTTTCAGCATCTGCATGAGGGCTGCCAGCTGCACTTTATCACTGGCCAGGGGAATCTTGCGCCCCAAAAAGGTCGATACATGGATGTGGCGCAGATCCGGTCCGGCCATCTGCAGTGCGTTCAGGCTTTCATGCTCGATATCCATGTGGTAGGTGTCAGCCAGGACTTTGAAGTTGGGATGGTCGACTGCCAGCATCATGACCAGGGCTTCACTGACCCGGTTCATGATGTTGCTTTCTGTTGCGTTGAGCGGTTCCATGACAATCGTGATCTCGTGACGCGCTGCGATTCCGGCCGCGATTCCGGCGAAATCACGAAGCTGGGCCAGGGCACGGCTGTAAGGAAAACCGGCGGGGACATTGCGAGAACCGGAGCTGCCAAAAACAATAACTTTCGCACCGATTGCCGCCGCACGGGCGACAGCTGTTTCAGCATAACGGATGCAAGCCTCGCGATCGACTGCCGGCCCGACAACGGGCACTGAACGCGGAAGGAAAATATTGCAGGCCAGGCAGGGCAGGCCGCTTGCCTGCAATTTCTGCCGAACCGCGGCGAATTCTTCTTCTGACATCTGTGCCAGTGGCGACAGCGCCAGCTCAATGTAGTCGTATCCCCAGGCCTTGACATCGGCCGCGATATCGACACTTCCGCAAAAACCTAACTTCATCATGTTCACCTGTACGTCACACAAAAATCGGTGACCCTTTCGTTGTCGTTTTTGATCGGTCAAGACTCGCTTCGCGCCGGTGCGTTGGCCGGTCCCTTCTATTTTAGCTGAAAGCCAGTGCGATGCCAAATGCAGACAAACCTTTCGAGCATGCGTATTAGAACCGATACGCCTAGGGCGGCAGGTTTCGCTTATAGCCATTCACCTAAAAGGGAATCAGCTCTTTTTCTGCTTCCGGTGTCAGGGGTGCGCCGTATTCACACACAGAAAATGCTTCTGCGAAAAGAGCCCGGGCACCACGTTCACCATAACGTTCAATGAGCTTGTGGCGGAATTTAATGGCTGGTATCGCTTCCCTGTATTCTGACATCGCTCCTGTCATCAGGCCTGCTAGAGCGGTCGCGTCAATGGGTTGGCCATCGCGGGGCAGACGGGGCTGATGCAGCCATTCAAAGCGTGCTGCAGGATCTGTGGGTACTGTATGCAGCGTCCCTTTGGTGTAGGGCAGCCACTCATAAACCTGAGACTCATGGCAGTCGAGCATATGGAACTTGTCTTCGATGACGTCGTCGGTCATGATTGCCAGGTCGGCTATAAATGGCGGGTTCTGGAAACTGTCATAGAAGTAGAGGATAACGGGCATTTTTTTCATGGCCGGCACTTCAGGGCAGAAATTAGGCACAATCAGCAGGTATGAGGCATCCTGGACCAACAGTGAGGCGTTGCGGTGATCAGCAAGATAGTCGTTGGGGCGGCAGCTGAAGACAAGATCCGGCTGGAAAGTGCGGATGGCCCGGATGAGCCGTTTGCGGGTGGGCAGATCGGCCATGAGTTCACAGTCGGGGATATCCCAAACCTCGTACTCGATGCCGGCCAACCTGGCCACCGCTTGTGTTTCCTGCTTGCGCCTGGCGGCGATGTCAGCCGGTTTCATGGACTGATGGCCGCCGCTGCCATCCAGCAGCGAAATGAATTTGACCTGGTGGCCGGCCCGGGCATACTTCAAGGCCAGGCCACCGCAGCGAAAATCACAATCGTCGGGATGCGGGCCAATCATCAGGACACGAATGTTTTTTCTCATGATGCTCCTCCTTGTTTATGCCTCGGTCAGGTCAAATGAAAAGACATGGCAGTCGGCACTGCCCCAGGTGGTCAGCGGAACAAAACGCACCGCACTGACCGGTCCGGCAGCGGACAGGTCGATCTGCACCAAACGCTGATAATTGTTTTGGACAAATTGAAAGGTTTCCCACTGGTCGTCAACGGTACGGACATCAATACGGAAATCGCGCAGCATCGTCTGGGGAACACACATCGGTTTGTTGTTGAGAAAGTAATTGGAGCGCTGCGGCCGGTTGTAGCGGGTTTCTTCCGGGAGGGTGCGGCGATTCAGGTCGCTGTCCAGGACCAGCCGGGCTTTTTTCACACAAGCGGGCTCAGCCAGGTGGTAGGTGACGGCATCGCCTGGCTTGCCCCGCCAGCCGTTGTCAGCAGTGCTGATGGGACGATCGTAGCCGTTGCGCAGATTCTCGCTGTCCTGACCGTCTGCTTCCAGTTTGGCCTGCAGGGTCAGTTTCGGGACAGGCCGCTGCTGGAACGGCAGATAACTGTCATCGTCCATCAGCCAGACCTGGAGTGTGTCCAGATGTTTTTCATAGACACCGCGTGGTGATGTCTGCTCCTGAATGGCCAGGGCAGCCGCGGTACCAGCAGCCTGTCCGAGGGTGCCGCAGGTCGCCATAACCCGGGTCGCGCTCAAAGCGGAGTGGGTTACGCTTATGTTGCGTCCGGCGAACAGCAGATTGTCGATGTTGGCAGAGTACAGGCTGCGATAGGGGATACCGAAAGGTGATGGCGCCGCATGGAAAAGGGTCGGCTTTTCCGGGGTGCGCAGACCGCCCGGGTGGTGGTCGTCCATTGTCCAGCCGCCATAAGCGACCAGATCTTTGAAACGGCCTTCCGATCGCACATCATGCTGATTCATGATGTAGTCTCCCACATAACGGCGCGATTCACGTTTTCCAGGGAGGATGCCAATCCAGTCCAGGTCGAGGTTATCGACTTCCGGACCGTAGTCGCCGCTATTTTTGACATAGTCCCAGATGCCATACGCGACATTCTGCAGCTCATCGCGGACCGCCTCTGTGTCGGCTATGGAATCGCGATCGCCACCAAGCTCAAGATACCAGTAATTCTCATTTTGCTCAGTAGGGTTTGGCCGGCGGTACGGCAGTTTTTCCTTATTGAAAGGTTCAGCCCAGAACGGCGGCGTATATCGCCTTTTGGCCGCATGTTCACGAGCCTGGATCAGGCAGCTCATACCCATGGTTTTGCGGTCTGCCTGCTCTGGAGCGATGTCCTCGTCGAATTCGTTTCGGCTTTCACGCCCGACGCGGAACCGGGCGCCTGTCAGCGGCGCCAGAATGCTGTCCCCGGAGCAGTCAATGAAGATTTTTGCAGCGACACGGTGGAAGGTCTGTGTGGTCAGCTGCCAGCCGGTGACAGCGACAATGCGGTTTTGTTCCATCTCGGCATCCAGGCATGAGCAGTTCAACAGATAGTCCAGACCTTCCTGGAAACGGACTTTTTCGAAAAGGATACTGTCCCAGATGCTGTAGTTGCTGTACGGGTTGCGGTAAAAGCTTTCCAACATGATCTCTTCGACCAGGCCGGTTTCACGGTTGTTCTCGCCGTGGGCCCCACAGACCCACATGCGTATTTCTGAAGAGGCGTTGCCGCCGAACATGGGGCGATCCTGCATGATCAGGACAGAAGCTCCGTGCCGGGCTGCGGAGACAGCAGCGCAAAGGCCGGCCAGTCCGCCGCCGACGACACAGACGTCAGCATGATGTTCAATGGTTTTCAGCGCAGTGTTCATGGATCTGATCCTCCCTGTATAAGGTTTGCCGATTGTGTGCGTGCCTCGAAACAGCCCGTCTTCGACATATCCTTTGTATGATCATCATACACCGTATGCTATACTTGCATAACTGAGGAATCATGCTGGTTTTCTTTGTTATCGTGCAAAATGTGTATCCATAAAACAACCGCGGAGGGACAGGCTGTGAACCATCAGGAAAAAATCGATCTGCTGGCGCGTTACCTGCGCTTTTTGGTTGAAGAGCAAAAGCTGGATGTCATCATTTTTGACTCAGCAGGCTTTCTTGGCGCACACGAGGCGCTCAGTCAGATCCTGCAACCCTATATGAACCATATGAACGATTATTGCATGTATGTCAAGAGCAACCAGTCGCTGTGGGCGCGCTGCATCGTTCTGAAAGAGCGGCTGTTGCGACGCTGCGGCCGTGACGATAACCTCTTTTTTGGCACCTGCCACTGCGGCGTGGGCGAATTCATCCTGCCGCTGCGTACCCGCTTCGGCTTGTCCGGTTACATTAGCGCAAGCAGTTACCGGGGCACAGACACCTCGCCCGGCCGACGTCTGGCGGCGACGTCGCGCCGATATCTGCTGGACGAAAAGGTGCTGCGGCAGCGGTTTGATGACGCGCTGAAACAGCCTCCGGAGGACAGTCGTTCTCTGGCTCTGCACTTATCGGTTGTGGCGCTGCTTTTGAATCAGGCCATTGATGCTGTCTGGCAGCAGGAAGAACAGGAAGAACTGGATAACCGGCGGCCAACGATGCGGCTGATCGCCAGGGCTGTTGACTACATGAACGAGATGTACGCCACACTGGATAGCGTTGATGAAATCGCGGCATATTGCAACTGCAGCAAATCGCATCTACAGCATCTTTTTCAAGCTTATCGCTGCCAGTCTGTCTGGAGCACCTTGCAGGCCATCCGCATGGAAAAAGCACGCCGGCTGCTGCTGGAAACCGATCATCCGGTCTATTTGCTGGCGACCCTTGCGGGATACCGGGACCCGAATTACTTCTCTGTGGTTTTCAACCGGTTCTATGGTGTTTCACCTCGCCGTTTCCGTCAGATGAATCGTCCTGAATGACGCTTTTGCCACCTCGTGGTAAACTGGAGGAAAGAACGTCCGCATAAAGCGGGCTATGCATGTATTGACAATGGAGGAAAAGCCGATGGATAAGCATACGATTCAGTTCTCTCGCGCGGTTCCGGTCGCCTACGAAGCAGATGTCGCTGTGATCGGCGGTGGTCCTGCCGGCGTGGCCGCAGCGGTTGTGGCCGCCCGCCAGGGCGCACGGGTTGTCCTTCTGGAAGCGGAAAGCTGTTTTGGCGGCCAGGGCACAGCCGGTCTTGTCCCGGCTTTTATGCCTTTTACGAATGGTGAGCATTTTCTGGCCGGCGGTTTTGGCAAAGAGCTTTTTGACCGCCTGACCCGTATCAGTGACCCTGCGACCAACAATCCTTATTCCATCCAGGTGGAGCGGCTAAATCTGGTTTATGACCAGATGGTGATCGAAGCAGATATTCCTTTCCGTTTTGTCAGCCGCCTGATTGGTGTCCAGCAGAAAGGCAATCGTGTGACCCAGGCGATCTTTGCCGGGATGAGCGATCTGTTTTCTGTTTCGGCCCGTGTTTTCATCGACGCGACCGGCGATGCCCTGTTATGCCATATGGCCGGCGCGCCTTGCGAGAAAGGCGATGCCGAAGGGAATGTGATGGCGGGCACACTCTGCAGCCTCTGGGCCAACATTGATTGGAAGCGGGTGAACAAGCCGGATAGCCGGGCGTTTGACGCAGCTTTCGCAGATGGTGTCTTTACGACGCCGGACCGGCATTTGCCCGGCATGTGGCGTGTGGGACGGACTCTGGGCGGCGGTAACATCGGCCATGCTTTCGGGGTTGACGGTACCGACGAGCAGTCTTTGACGGAAGCGTTGGTTTACAGCCGAAGGATCCTGACTGAATACGAGCGTTATTACAAGCAGTATCTGAGTGGTTACGAGGATATGGAGCTGGTTGTTAGCGGTTCTATCCTGGGCATACGTGAGACGCGCCGCATCTGCGGAGACTTTACGCTGACTTTGGATCATTTTAAAGGCCGTTCATCTTTTCCAGACGAGATCGGGCGCTACAGTTATCCGGTGGATATTCATGCGGCTAAGCCGGACGCGGCCAGCTACAACACGTTTTTGAAAGACCATACAGAGATGCGTTACAAAAAAGGCGAGAGTTACGGTATCCCCTATCGCTGCCTGATCCCGCGTGATCTGGACAATGTCCTGACAGCCGGCCGCTGTGTCAGCACCGACCGCTACATGCAAAGCTCGATCCGGGTCATGCCCGGCTGTTATATTACCGGCCAGGCTGCTGGTCTGGCGGCGGCGCTTACGAACAAAGACGGTGATGTCAGGTCTGTAGATGTTAAAGAACTGCAGACCCGTCTTTTGGAGATTGGTGCCTATCTGCCTAACAGCAGCACCTGAAAAGTCTACCCGCTGCTCGGGGTGGGAAAGTTGAAAGCTTATGCCATCTTGTTTGGCAACACAACTTTCCCACAGACTTGTCGGTGCTTTATCCTGCTACGCAGGCTGTTTGACCGCGGAGCAAGCTCCTCAGCTTGTCAAACAGCAGCACCTGAAAAGTCTACCCGCTGCTCGGGGTGGGAAA
>JAAYLM010000356.1 GCA_012521915.1 Oscillospiraceae bacterium
AAAACTGGCTGGGCATATCCTATATCCCGTTTACCATGTCTGTAACCGGTTACTCGCTGGGCTGCTCGATCGTAGCGCTCTTCAACCGCGTCGGCGGCGGCATCTACACCAAGGCTGCAGACATGGGCGCTGACCTTGTGGGTAAAACCGAGGCACATATCCCGGAAGATGATCCGCGCAACCCTGCCACCATCGCTGATAATGTCGGCGATAATGTCGGCGATGTGGCCGGATTAGGCAGCGACCTGCTGGAAAGCTATATCGGCGCCATCATCTCCTGTATCGTGCTGGCCTGCTATTCCTATTTCACACAGTTGCACACCGCTTCACCGATCAGCCCTGAGCTGCTGGAGCGTCTGCTGATGTATCCGGTCCTCTTTTCGGCCATCGGACTGGCTGCCTGTGTCGTTGGCATCGCCTATGTCCTTTTCCGCCGTGACTCAGATAAACCTCACCGTGAACTCAACATATCCCTCTGGACCAGCGCCGGCTTAATCGTTGCGGGCAGCTGCCTGTTCACCTGGTTGTTTTTCCGTGGATTTGATGTCAGCGCGATTCAATTCAAGTTTGGCGCCCTGTCACCATGGCTCGCTTCTTTAACGGGCATTGCCTCAGGTATGCTTATCGGCTTTTTTGCTGAGTTCTATACAAGTTACGATTTCAAAGCAACCAAGAAAATAGCTCAGGCTTCTCTGGGTGGTACAGCATTGACCATCACCAACGGCCTGGCTGTCGGCATGCGTTCTGTCTTTTTTCCGGTTGTCATTCTGGCTATGGCGGTTATTGCTGCCAACGCGGTTGCCGGTATCTACGGCGTGGCGATGGCGGCTATCGGCATGCTGTCCTTCCTGGCTGCAACGGTATCGATTGACACCTATGGGCCGATCGCTGATAACGCCGGAGGTATCGCGGAGATGAGCAAACTGGATCCTGTTGTGCGCCGTATAACGGATAAGCTGGATTCAGTTGGAAATACAACAGCAGCCATAGGTAAAGGCTTTGCCATCGGTTCAGCCGCCCTGGCTTCCTTGTCGCTTCTGGTCTCTTACATGCATGCCCAGGTCGGTATCGACGAGAATGTTGTCGAATCGGTCCTGAACATCATCAATACCCAAGTCCTGGCCGGTGCCTTTGTCGGCAGCGCTCTGCCCTTTATCTTCTCCAGCCTGCTGATTGATGCCGTTGCGTCAAGTGCCGGCAAAATGGTTGATGAGGTCAGGCGCCAGTTTAAAGAGATCCCCGGTATCCTGACCGGTGACGAGAAACCGGACTATACAACTTGTATCAAAATATCTGCTGCCGGCGCGCTTAAAGAAATGAAGCTTCCGGTTTTGCTGGCAATCGGCGTTCCAGTGGTGTCCGGCTTCGTGCTGGGCACTCAGTTTGTCGGAGGCCTATTGATTGGCGCGACCTTGTCAGCGGTCATGCTGGCGCTCTTTACAGCGAACAGTGGCGGTGCCTGGGACAATGCCAAGAAGTATATTGAGTTCGGTGGTATCGAGGGGGTTGAGAAGGGTTCAGAAGCCCATAGTTCAGCAGTGGTTGGTGACACGGTTGGTGACCCGCTGAAAGATACGGTTGGCCCTTCACTGGATATCCTGATCAAGATCATGGCCACGGTGTCTCTGATCGCCGTATCCATCTACAGCCGATTTAATTTGATGAATTTCTTCAGTTAATACAAACCAGTATCCCAAGTTTATAAATAAATGAAGTGAGCTGTAGATGCCTGTAATACAGGCGTTTACAGCTCACTTCATTTATGTGGGAAATATGTAATGCCTCCTTCCCCTTCTTCGACAATATCATGATCTTTAAATCGTTCTGCAAAGAACACGTTTAAAATCCAGGCTTTCGTGCGCATGACGAAATCCGCATAACTGTATTTTTGCCTCGTTTCCTGGTTGACATCAACTATAAAAATATAAATATCATTAATTTCGCGTAATGCAGGACAATTTGAGATACCCATCGCCTGTGCTATAATTAATGTCACAATTACTGTTGATTGTTTTATTTGCTGTATCGGCAGTGGGATGTCTGCCCATTGTGCAGGATGCTCTTGAATCTGGAGAAGAAATATCATCAGATACAAGGCGGGAAACAAGTGAAACAAGTAAGCTTTCACCAGATGAACAATTAGAAACGGACGCTTCTGTCAACAATCAGCTTGAACAGGATTCTTACCAGATTGGCGATCCGATAAGCAAGAAAGATTATGATCGCATCGACTGGAATTTAGCTCCCTATTCAAATTACTTTTATGTTGAAAGTGGTTCGGCTGTCATTCATTACTGGAACGGTGGCGAAACCATTCTGGCGTATTTTACGGATATCTTGATGTATGTGAGTGCTTCTTCAGGAAAAAGTGTGACGGTCGACTTGAAAACAGGCTATACCAGCGAAGGACACGGCGGTATGCCCATTCCGGAATTCGGTCAAGTTCAAGACGTGGTTGCAATACCAACACAAGTGCTCGCTTATATGGGTACAGAAA
>JAAYLM010000357.1 GCA_012521915.1 Oscillospiraceae bacterium
GCATGTCTACTATGTACGCGTCAAGCTGGCCGGTGATCCGTCTTTCAATGCTCCGGATGGTGTCCAGGACAATGAACGGGTATTCTTTGCTGTCGATCAGTCGCGCTACCCGCATAATTTCGCCAGGGCAGAAGGTCCCTTCGCCTGGTGCACCCCGATCTGGGTTGAAACAAAAGGCTGACCGGTTTTCACAATGGCCGGCAGCTTGACAGTATCCCGTGCTGTGTTAACATGAAGTTAATTAATCCAGTGAGTGAACAAATGAACGCCAGGCGATCGCGCCGGCTGAACAGACCGAACCTTTAGAACCATAGCAAACCCTACAAGGAGAAAAACGGGGTGATCCCATTGAAAGCTTTAACAAATGTCACGCTGGTCATGAAAGACCATTTGATCCCGGATGGTGTCCTGCTCATGGAGCAGGGGCGTATCCTGGCCTGCGGCAACAAAACAACCCTGCCGGTTCCGGAACACGCGCAGCTCATTGACGGCGGCGGCCATTTTGCCGGACCTGGCCTTATTGATATCCACACCCATGCCGGCGGACCCTGCATGTTCACGGAGGATCCGGTCGGGGCGGCCGCGCATATGCTGCAGCACGGTGTCACATCCGTACTGCCCACCCTATACTTCAACCTGGACAAGCAGGGTTTCCTCACCGCCATTGACCTGATCGACCAGGCTATGGCGTCCGGACGCTGCCCCAACATCCGGGGCCTGTACATGGAAGGCCCCTACCTCAATCCGAAGTTCGGCGCCGACCGCAACAAGAACCCCTGGAAAGGCGTGGTCCGCCGCGCCGACTACCTCGAGGTCATTGAACGGGCCGCTAAGCTGGGGCTTATCTGGGCCCTGGCTCCTGAACTGGAAGGTATTCTTGATTTTGTGCGGGACGTGAAAGACCGTGTGCCGAACGCGGTTTTCACCGTAGCCCACAGCGAAGCGTCCCCGCTGCAGATTGAGCAGCTGATCCCCTATGGCCTGAAGCTGGGCACGCATCACACCAACGCGACCGGCGATCTGCAGAAATACCCGGAATGCCGCGGCGTCAGTGTCGATGAAACGGTCAATTACAATGACGCGATCTATGCCGAGCTCATCTGCGACTCCCGGGGCATCCATGTCGATCCCTACATGCTGCGTCTGGTCAGCAAGATCAAAGGCCGCGACAAAGTCATCCTGATTTCTGACGCTCTGGTTTTTGACGGTCCCGTTCCGCCCGGTTATGAAGGGGTGACGGACATCAATTTCGATTACGACGGCGAGATCGCAGGCTCCAAGCTGACCCTGGATGTTGCCTGCCGCAACATGATGGTGCACACCGGGTGCAGCATCGTCGATGTCTTCCGCTATGCCTCGGGAAACCCGGCCCAGCTGCTTGGCTGGCCGGACAGGGGTGAGATCCGCTGCGGCAGCGCGGCCGATCTGGTTCTTGTTGACCCGTGGATGCAGGTCAAGGCAGTGATACTCAACGGTGAGCAGGTCCAGCCTGGCGGCTGCTGACCTGTCCGTCGCTGTTTTAGGATAGCTAGGTGTTCGTCCGGCCATGACGCGGACGTTAAATAGAGCTCAAGCATAAACAAAGGAGAAAAAACCATGCAACAGATCAAAACCGACCCGCCAACCGATTTCAAGTTCATCCCCAGTGATGTTGTTCCCTTCAAGGACCGGGAACTGTGTGAACGCCTGCGCAAAATAAGCGGCAAAGACTTGGAAAAGCATCCCAATCCTGATTTTAAGATCAAGGTGATGCTGAACCCGCATCCGGTGCTCATCGGCACCTTGTTCACCCGCATCAAGGAATCCGATGAACAGGACAAGAAGTTGACCCTGATTCTGGGCAACCCCGAGCCGGACACCTACCTGCCGGTCGCCCAACTGATCAATTACCACCGCATCAATTGCCGCAACGTCCATATTTTCGCCATGGACGAATGGGCCGACGATGCCGGCAACATCGCCCCGGAAACCTACAAGGCCGGTTTTGCCCGTTCCTTGCTGAAGTATTTTGTCTACCAGATCGACGAAGACCTGCGCATGCCCCTGGCGAACGTGCATTATCCCACCAACAAGAACATTTCCTCCTACTCCAAGATGATCACCGAATGCGGTGAGGGCGGCGCCGACTTGTGCAGCTCCTCGCCCGGCTGGACCGGCCATCTGGCTTTCATTGATCCGGTCGATGAGTTCATCATGGACAACATGGACGAGTACCTGCAGCAGGAAGCCAAAATCATCAAGCTTCATCCGCTGACGGTGGCCCAGAACTCCCTGCATGGTGTCTTCGGCCAGTCCGGCTATATCGCCGACGTACCGCCCAAGGCCGCCACGATCGGTCCGGTTGACGTGCTTAATGCCCGTGAACGTATCGAGGTCCATTCACTGCTGACCAACGGAACCTTCTCCTCGTGGCAGCGTATGACCTCGCGGTTGGTGCTGCACGGTCCGGTGACCGCGCTGGTGCCCAGCTCCATCCTGCAGCTGATGAAAACACAGGTTTACGTCAGCGAGGAACTTGCCGCGCCGTTCGAGGCCTGGGATCTGGTCGGCTACTGATCACCTGCTCAACACAACGGCAGGAAACAAGCCGCAGCATCATTAACCTGGAATAACGGGACAGCGCGCTCTGGCGTGCTGTCCCCAAAAGGCTTTATACAGCCGGCCGCAGACTGACCCTGGTCCGGCCGGCTGTTTGCTTTATTAAAAAAGACCAGGACAAAGAGGAGGGTACTATGAAAAAGATCAGAATGGGTCTGCTGGGCTGTGGCGGCATGGGCAAATCGCATCAGGCCGGCATGGCCGAATTGTCCGACCTGATGCAGATCACTGTTGTCTGCGACATTGTCCCTGAGCTTGCCCGTCAGGCAGGTGAGAACCTGGGAGCGGAACATGTCGTCACAGACTATCGGGAGATGGTGGATCATCTGGACGCGGTGCTGATCTCACTGCCGCACGACCTGCATCATGAAACCGGCATGTTTTTTCTGGAGCATGGCAAACATGTGCTGATGGAAAAACCCATGTGCAATACTGAGCAGGAATGTCTCGATCTGATCAACAAAGCAGAAGCACAGAAGCTGACCCTGATGACCGCCTATCCCGTGCGCTACTGGCCGATCATCCAGTACATGAAACAACTGGTCGACAACAAGACCTACGGCGAAGCCTTCCAGATGTCCATCTGGACTGAGCAGCTGACCATGCTCGACGGCAAGTCCTGGGGCCGCTCGGCCAAAAGGCTGGGCGGCGGCCAGTTCTTCAGCCATGGCTGTCATTATGTTGATCTGCTTCTCTGGTTCCTGGGTAAGCCGGTGCGCGGTATGCATATGGGCACCAACCTGGGGACACCCTGGATGGAAAAAGAGGGCACCAGCAACGCGGTGATGGAATTTGAGAACGGCGTCATGGGTTACCATTTCGGTACCTGGGGCGCACGCGGCACCCGGCTGGGCTACAGTTTTCACATCCATTGCACGGAAGGCATGCTGGAATACAACCGCAAAGAAGGCAAGCTGTTCCTGCACACCAACATCGCCCGGGAGAAAGCCAACATGGACACTTCGTCATCTTGTGTGGTGCTGATGGAAGAAGACAATTCGTCAAAAAAAACACAGTATGAAACCAGGCACTTCCTGGAATGTATCCAGAACGGCACCCGGCCCATGACAGACGGGCCGTCCAGCCTGCAAGGCCTGCGCGTGATCTGGCGCCTCTACCAGGCGGAAGAAGAAAACCGCATCGCCAGCCTGAGTGGCCTGGGCCTTGATGACGACTGGAGCGATGCAACCATATAACACAACTTCCCCACAGACTTCTCGGCGCTTTATCCTGCTGCGCAGGCTTTTTGACTGCGCAGTAAGCTCCTCATCCTGTCAAACAACAGTGCCTGAAAAGGCTACCCGCTGCAAGGGGTGGGAAAGTTGTGCATATAACTGAGATAAATAAAAATTCAAACCGTAGCAAGCCGCCCGTAGGTATATAATGTTTATGGGCGGCTCAATCTTTTTACCGTCCTGTGGCCGTGCCGCCGCAGCTGGACATGACAGTTGCCTCACTTCTTTGTTTCCTGTTTGTGAAAGGGTGAAAAAAATGAATGGAACGGGTTGTATGACTTTTGAGACCAATTCGCTGCGTCTGAGTATTGATGCTTCTGGCCGTACCATTGAGTTCACTGATCTGGCGACAGGTGTTAACTGGGCGGAACCGGACAGCTATTTTGCCTATCTGCTGCCGGGTTACCGTGGTGATCTTAAACAACCGGATTTAGCAGAATCCAGAATCCTGCCGGCACGCGTCCTGTTTGCCGCGCCTTGCCTCACCATCGAGTTTGAACAGCCTGCGGTTTCCTTCACCTTGCTGGCGGAACAGCGGGCGACGGACATCCGTTTCACCGTGATCACATCGCCGGCAAAGGATGTGGACTTTGGACGCTTTGTTTTTGCAGGCTGCATCCTGAGGGACAGAGACGGCAAAGGTCCGTTCTCCGGAACGGTGGTGCCGCTGCACATGAAATGCAACCTGCTGGAGCTGCCTGGACACGGCACCCACCTGGGGGCCATCGGCTATGCCAAACTATCCGTGCAGGGCATCGGGGCCGCCCTGATCGGTGTGCCTTACAACGACATGGGCCAGGCGATCAAGGATGCCATGGCCCACCTTACCCTCGATGATGTCCTGATGTCCCCGTATGGCGGTGCCTTTGGCAAAGACGCGCCCGGCGTAATGGATGACTATATTATCGATTCCGCCTACCCGGAAGAAGTCAATCGCTGGCTGGACCCCATTGAGAAAGCGAACATCAAGCTGGTCAGCTTTCATCAGGGACGTCTTTACCGTCAGGGCGACTATCGCTTTGTCCCGTCGCTTTTCCCGGATGATGTTTTTGACTTTAAACGGAAGGTATCCGACGAGCTGCATAAGCGGGGCATCCGCTCTGGATTCCATATTTATTCTGCGATGCTCAATGAAGAAAGCGAGTTTGTCACACCGGTCCCGCATCCTGATCTGGCGGTGATCGGCACGTACACGCTGGCCCGCGACCTGGATGAATTATCCGATACCATCCATCTGGTCGAAGATACGGCTTCCATCCCTCTGGAACAGCCCAGTGCCCAGATAGAAGCGCCGCCTTACCAC
>JAAYLM010000358.1 GCA_012521915.1 Oscillospiraceae bacterium
CGCATCCACATCACGGGCAAATTGCTTATATGAAATCGGCAGATAGGGCTGACTTTTTTCCTTTTTAGGTTCACCTGGCTGTTGGTCCAGCCGGACAGCACGCGGGTCTTTGATCAGAAACGCCGTTCTGTCACCAAAACGCCGGACACCTTGTCGCAGCATATCGCGCAGGTCGCGGATTTCAGTGACTTCATAGAATGGTGCATTTTTCATGTTCGCTACCTCTTCCCTCTCCAACAATCGTTCAGTGTGGTGTCTGCTAGCCTGTTCTCATCGGCCGCCGGGTAGAAATATGATATCATTATAACGGATTGAAAGCTGCTAGGGAACGCCAAAAAGCCAGTTGCGAACAGAACTTTCCCACCACGCACGGCAGATAGGCTTGTCAGCAGGCGACCAGCTTATCTGGTAAACGTTGCGAATAGCCTTAATCATTGTTTTACAAGGCATAATCAGGAGGTTTTTACGAAGCAGGGCAAATCTGTTTTCCATTATCCGCGACCTGGCCGGACGCCGGTTCAGTTACGCTGGGAAAGTCAGGATCTGGTCATCGACTGTTGCATCCGGTTCAATAAACGCGCTTTGAACACTGGACCGCTAAATGATCATGGCGTCAGCTACGCGGATCTGATCTGTTCCGGCATCATGGAGCGCTGGTCGGGCTTTTTTGATCTGGGGACAAGCGATAAGCCCCAACCTGTTACGGTACGGGTTGTGATGAATAAACAGCCTGTCCGCAAACCGTTCCGCATTCGGGTCAAGCCTTTTTTCCTGATCCCGGCACACGTGATCAGTCCGTTTTACCGGCGTATATGGGGTTTTTTCCGCAGTGGGCAGATTGAAAGCATGGGGTTGAACTGGACGCCTACACAGACAGGCACCATGATTATCCCGGCCTATACCAACCCGACTGTTATCAAAGCTGTTGCTGCCCATGAAATGGGGCATATCCTGGGTCTGGGCGACGCCTATGGGGCTTTTTACCGGTATTATTACGCAGCGCCAGGAACAGACGCGTATATGATGCACAGCAACCGGCAGGTTCAGCCACAGGAAATCCGCATGATGATAGCCGCACACAAAAGCGGCCGCATGCAGTATTTCCCCAAAAGCTGGCAAACAGGCCGGTTTCTGACTGGTCTGGCCCAGGATATCCGACAGTTGTGTCACCAGATCAGGCGACTGGCCGGAGCACGAAAAAAGCCCCGACCTTAGTCAGGACTTTTTTATTTTCGGAAAGATCAGCTGATCCGCCGACAGACCCTCAACAGTGTGACTCAAGAATCAGGTTGTTCCAGGATACCCAGGAAAAGCGGAAGTTCAGTCCGTGTATCCAGAATGCCAAAAAGGAACGGCCGGTCAAATGTTATGGTCTCTTCCCCTTCAATCACGCTGGTCAAACGCATTTCCACTGAAGTTACGGCTGCTGCTTCACTGCCTTTCTCATCAACGCGTACAAAAGTTTTGTGTTTCACCTCACTAATCAGCAAATCGCTGACGCCTTCCCGATTCATTCGGGAAAAATCAGCTGTTCCAGAAAAAGCTACAGCCATGCCGAGTTTGCTCAACTCGTCCAGCAAACTGTCCTCGTAGCGAACCTCGAACTTCGGCAAAGACAGGTTAATTGATTTCTCGTTTTGCCGATTGGTCAGCAGTTGCGTCAGTGTTTGACTGTTTAGGCGTCTGAGCATCGAGCGGACATCTTCCTTTTCGTCGGGCAGCAAGGCAAAGAAAGCAAATGAATCATCAATATAGGGCAGATAAACGCCCCGGACGCCCTGACCCTCCAGATAGCTTACCCTGGCAGTCTGATTCATAAACATCGCGTCCACCGGCTTACCAGGTGCACTGAATGATGCCTTTTGGGTGGCACTTGCTGCAAAGGGATTCTTCCAGTCCGACTTGAAATAGATGGCGTTGATCAGGTACATCATGACATCTCTGTCAATGGCATCGATGATCTTATCTATTTTTTCACGCGTTGCTGTTCTAACCCATTGGTTGATCGTCTCTACTGATTCAGGAAGGCTAAAGTCCATTGACCGGAACGTTACGCGAAAATAATCAGCGTTACGCTGCAGAAAATCAGGATGCACCGGATAAGCATCACGTACCCAGATTGAGTTGGTGATGAAGAGCTCTGTCTTCTCTTGAGTCTTTTCCAGAAGCGTTATCCAGTCACGGCTCGCTGTATTGATCCTGTCTTCGCTTAGCCCGGCTGAAGACAAGGCTGTTTTGATCGCCTCTTGTGTTTCGTGATCGGCGCCATTCAAGGTCATCGCCAGTGCCAGGTACACGGAGGCTGGTGACAGCAGTAGGTTTCCGGACTGATCAAGCGACGTCTGCAGCAGGCGCCAGGAAAAATCAGCAACAGAATCGATATACGCCTGTTCAGGCGGAGTGGGATTCTGTGGCCGTTCAGCCGCCTTAACATCAGCCATCAGGTCTTTGCCGGCATCCGCCGGGGCCGCGCAGGATGACATGGTCATAGCGACCGGAAGCAGCAGGCACAAAATCAGCAAATATCCGAATTTCATTTATGGACACCTCCTGTTGCTCTGCATCAGACGCAAAGCAAGATATTCCAACTACTGTTTTGACGTCCTTACATACGATTTGTTCCTCCATGAGCTTATCGGCACAAACATGCAATCAGAAAATCCCCTGGTACTGAGGGCTGCAGGGGATGTAAAATCTGTTATGATAGGAATCACTAAATGGATGAAGGATGACAACATGCGCCAGTTCATACAAATCAGTTTATTCCTGCTGGGCGGTCTGCTTTTTAGTTATACAGTCTTTCTTGCTTTGCGCGTCAATTTCAGCCTTGGGGTCGTTCTGCCCGGAATCCTCGGTCTGCCGCTGCTGCTGAGCGGGTTTTTCTTTCGTTTTCTTCTTCCGGAAAACAGCCACGGCATTTGGCGTTTGATCAAGTATCTCCTGATCGGAGGCTATAGTCTGGCTCTGGTTTTCATCTTAATCGCCTGTCTTCTCATAACCGGTCAGTTATCCCGCGACCCAGACCCGCAGTCTGACGCCCTGGTAGTGCTTGGCGCAGGCTTATATGGCGACCGGGTCAGTGCCACCCTGGCTTTGCGCCTGGATGCCGCATATGACTTCTGGCAGCAGCACCCTTCCCTACCTATTGTCGTAACAGGTGGACAAGGACCGGATGAATGGATTCCCGAAGCCGAAGCCATGGCGGATTACCTGGTGCGGCGGGGCGTTCCCGAGGAAAAGATCCTGCTGGAAAACTTGTCAACAAGCACCTCCGAAAATCTCGCAAATGCCCGCGACCTGATCATATCGGCCAGCCTAAACCAGGGTTCTGCCAGCGGTTCGCAGAAAGCATCTGTCATCGTGGTCACGTCCGGCTACCACCTTTACCGGGCCATCCGGATAGCCGGATCACTTGACTTGAACGCCTCCGGCATCGGGGCTCCGGTTCTCTGGTATCTTCTGCCGTCTGACCTTCTGCGCGAAACCCTGGCTATTACCAGATTCTATCTGCTGGGATATTAAAACAGCTTTCCTGTCTACCAGCAGATCTTGATCACGATCGGTTCATGGCCGATTGATTCGGCCGGCAGACTGAACAGGTGCAATGCCGGTGAATCCAGTTTCCTGGTATCCCAGTGCCAGGAATCGGGCAGTGTTGTTACAGCGTGTGGAACAGGACTTTCGTCATTCAGTAAAATAACCGCTTTTGGCTTTGTCCGGACAGGATCCAGCGTGATGCCACCCGCGACCAGGCCATCATAAAAATGCAGGTACCAGACCTTATCTCGGGCTACAGCCAGAAAAGGCTGGTTGCTGGTGCTGTCCCGCAGTGGTTCAGAAACCGGCCTGATCCCGATTAAAGATTCAGCGACGCGGTTGTACCAGTCGCCGATTGAGCGAACCATCATCTGAGAAACAGGATCAATACGGCCATCTGCCATTGGGCCAACATTTAATAGATAACTGCCACCCATTGCCATGATCTTGTCAATGCTGCTCTTTAAATAGCGCGTCGTGTAGTAGTCTTCCTGAAAACGGAAGCCCCAGCTGAGTCGGCCAACCGACTGGCAGGCTTCTGTGGGATGATGAAACCAGTTTCCTTCCGGTACATCGCGCTCTGGTGTGGCGTAGTCACCAGCACTGTAGCCTCGATCATTAATCAGGATATCAGGCTGCAACTGACGCACATAGGCGTTGATTGAGGGGTCATCGATATGCGGTGGGATATCCCAGAATAAGGTGTAGATCGGGCCATATCCGGTGAGCAGTTCCTTGATCTGAGCCTTTAGGAAAGCCCGATAGCGAATCGTGTCCGGCTGGTCACCTGCTTCAGGCAGGCACTGGTGGGAGCTGGCCGGATTGTAAGCATTCGGGTGGTTCCAGTCAGGGATCGAGTAATAAAGGGAGAGCTTCATGCCCCGTCTGGCACAGGCATCCGCCAGCATACGCAAAACATCACGCCTGTAGGGCGTGTTCATGATGTTAAAATCGGTCTGGTGCGTATCCCAAAGACAGAAACCGTCATGATGTTTGGCGGTGAAACAGATGGTGCGCATCCCGGCTTGCCAAGCCAGGTCCACCCAGGCATCCGGATCAAAATGGATGGGGTTGAAGAATGTCATCAACCTGCGGTAATCCATACGTGAAAGGCAAAGCCTTGCCCGTACCTGCTCCGCGTATGCTGTAAGCGCATACAAGCCCCAGTGAATGAATAACCCAAAATGCTGTTCCATATCCATCGCCTCCAGTAAATCACCATTGCCAAATATTGCAGTCTGCTTGCCTAAAACTGCGGCAGATAAGATTTTTGCGCCTTGAGGAGCTCGTCCGTCATACGGGCAACCGCCGCAGCATCGGACAGATAGCCGCCCATGAGTATCGCTTCTTCCATCAAATGCCTGTTTCCGGTCAAAGCCGCCTCAACCGTCATTTCCACGATTGCCAGCGGCCGCTGGATCAGGGCGGCGAGATCATCCGGAAAATCGTCCAGCTGCAGGGGCTTTAATCCACCGGCCATGGCTATGGCGGGCATTTCCAGCACAGCAGATGCCGGAAATTGTTTGACAGCGCCTTCATTGGGCAGGTTAACGGAAAAAAAACTGTGCCTGTCATGTTCAATGGCATCAATGATATCCATAAGCTGTTCGTGTTCGCCTGAAACCATGCTGAAAAAATCATCTGGCAACGGTTGCGTCGACTGACCCAGCCGAATCATCTCGGCATGGATCCTGTCGCCATATTTTATGGTTTTTTCAAACGAATAGGCATCATAGCCCAGTGTTTTGCCGTAATAGCTGCCTCCCGGGAAATGCTCAACCAAAAATTCCGTGATATGCCGGTCACCCGGGGCCGGGAATGCGGCAAAACGATCGAAGATTTCCCAGGAAAACGGCTCGTCCAGCTCAGCCGGCACCTGCTCCTGCGGCTTATACACAGTAGCATGGGTTCTGCCGGTAGCTGCTGCTTTTATTTCTGCCAGTTTCTGACGCAGCAGTGGACGTATATCCCGGCCATTGTTGCGGATATCATACAGGAAAGTGAGATGGTTGACACCAACAGCCCGGGCTGTCAATGCATGCTTTTCCAGTCCGGCGAATTGTGCCAGATAGGCTTCACAGTGATGAACGCCATGGCAAAGCCCTACGACAGGTGACGCCGTCTTTTTGCGTATCGCCCTGCAGTTCGCTGTCATCGGGTTGGCGTAATTGAAGAAATAAGCATCCGGGCATAGCTGCTGAATGTCATTGGCGATGTCCAGCATCGCCGGAATCATACGCATCGCCCGCGAAATGCCACCTGGCATCGCCGTGTCCCCTACAGGCTGGTTAACGCCATATTTGCGCGGGATGAACACGTCCTGCTCCCAGGCGCGCCGGCCGCCGACACCAATGGTTGTGATCACATAATCGGCGCCCGGAAGCACTTCACAACGATCGGTGGTGCTGGTCAAGAGAATATCAGCACCCTTAGCTAAAAGCATCTTTTCGACCAGCTTTGATATGGCTTCAAGCGTTTGCCCGTCGATGTCCACAAGGCAAAGGTGCCATTGAAAACCACATGGATTCTTCAACAAGTCGATAACCAAGCCTTGTGTAAACATCGCACTGCCGGCACCGATAATGACGATCTTTTTCAACATTTCATTGCGCTCCTCACATTTTC
>JAAYLM010000046.1 GCA_012521915.1 Oscillospiraceae bacterium
ACGCGAACCCGGACGCGGAATTCATTTCCTGGCCGTATTCCCAGTATCTGCTTTGGGGTGCTGACGGCACAGTGGAAGCAGCAGGTCATGTTCCAGAGTCGGTTGTTCTGCAGCATAATTTCGAGTCGTCCGGACTCGTTGAACAGTTGGGGAAAACGCGCCGTGCTGATGATTATTGGCTGTCCTATACAGGTCCAAGTGAGCTGTTCCGGCGATGTGCTGAACAAGCTCGTGTAAACAAGACCAGAATGTTTGCCAAGCTGCAGGTTGGCTGTTCCCATGAAATTGCCTCTGTTACCCATGTGCCGGTTCCCGGCATCCTTTTTGATAAATACAGGCGCATGCGTGAATTGGGTGTCAGTGGCGTCATGCAAAGCTGGTATTTCGGCAACTACCCTTCTCTGATGACACGTGCTGCGGGGCGGTTGTCTTTTGAGCCTTTCCCCCAGGAAAAAGAGACCTTCCTCAAGCAGTTGGCCTTGCCTGAATGGGGGCCTTACAGCTCAGTGGTGGTTGAGGCCTGGAAGCTGTTCCAGGAGGCTTATCAGCAGTATCCGGTTTACCATGTATTCGGCTACTACGCTCCCGTCCATGATGGGCCGGTCTGGCCATTGTACCTGAACCCGGTCAACCAGCCTTTGATCGCCAACTGGAAATTCATGCCGGAATTCCCGGAGCATGGAGACCGTGTCGGCGAATGTTTACAGGATGCCTTCAGCATGGATGAAGCCCTGCTGCTTTGTTCCCGCATGCATCGCCAGTGGCAGCGCGGCATGCGCCTGCTGGCAACCATTGAACCTGTCTTCCAGTCTGACCTGGATCGCTCACGGGACATCAACACCGCGCGGGCTATCGACATCCTGTTTGGCAGCTGCCTCAATATCCTGCGATTCTATCAGCTGCGGGAGTCGATGGCCGACTTAACCGGCGGACAGGCGCTGGCCTGCCTGGATCAAATGCAGGTGCTGGTCAGCCGCGAGATCGAAAACAGCACCAGCCTGATCAGCTGTTGCCGGATCGATCCGGCACTGGGCTTTAACTCGGAACATGAAGGTTTTCGTTTTTATCCGGAAAAACTGCAGAACAGGATCAGTCAGCTTGAGCATTTGCTTGCCGTTGAGGTCTCTGAACTCAGGACGCGACTGGAACAGGGAGCGCTGCCTTTCCCCGCCTACACTGGACAGGAGCCGGACAGACAGGCCTATATCTGCCGCAAAGCACGCTCAGACGAGAACAGCGCGGTGACCCGCTCAGAGGGCGATAGGCTGTCTGACGGATCAACAGCTGACCTCCTGACGGACCCGGCGTCCTGGCGCGGTGTCAAACCGGAAATGATCTATACGGAAGATGGCCGGCCTGCCGCTGTCCTGCGGATCAACTACCAGCCGTCCTGGTTGAACATCCAGGTGGTTATGCCTGGTCGTCCGGCCCCTCTGGCGCTAAGGTTTTTCCCGCAAAGGCTCTGGCCTGAAAAAACCTGGCGATTTGATCCGGTGCGTGGAAAAACAACCCTGCAGATTCATGATCCGGTGCGACCTCCTCAGATTCTTGCCACCCTGGAGACATCAGTCCACACAGAAGGATTTGGCGAACACGATTACTGGCCGGTCTTGTTGGCTGACTGCCAGGATCAAGGCCGGAAAACCGGGCTTGTGACCCATCTGCTGTTCCGCCTGTCTCTCGATGAGCTGCAAAGGCCTGCTGCCTGCAGGTTCAATCCACTACCGTTCAACATCGTGCTGGCAGAGCAGCAAGACCCGGAAAACATGAAGGATAACGTTGATGTGGATGCGGCCAAATGGGTTTATCGTGATCCCATTGCCTTCAGGCTGGCACAAAGCCATGTCCATCCGGATGAATATGGCTGGCTGATCTTTGCCTGAGCAGTTCTGGTGAATCCGGAGTTGCGCTCACACATACCGGAAAGGAAGAGAAAATGAACGCTGCGATTGACCGTTTTTTTGATGCCCGTTTTGGCCTGTTTATCCATTGGGGCCTTTACAGCCTGCTGGGCGGTGAATGGCAAGGTCAACGGATGTATGATGACATCGGCGAGTGGATCATGTCCTATCACAAGATCCCCGTCCGCACTTATGAGAAGCTGGCAGAGCAGTTCAATCCGACTGCTTTTGACGCTGATGCCATTGCCCGCCTGGCCAAAGACGCCGGAATGCGCTACCTGGTCATTACCAGCAAACATCATGAAGGCTTTGCGCTTTTCCATTCCCGGGCTGATGCCTATAACGTTGTGGACGCTACCCCTTTCGGACGCGACATCATCGCGGAGCTGGCTGTTGCCTGCCGCCGCCATGGCCTGAAGTTCGGGCTTTATTACTCTCAGGCGCTGGACTGGCACGAACGCGATGCCGGTGGCTGGGACGATCCGGCTTATCTGCCGGTCAGACGGCCCTGGGGCAACATCTGGGATTTCCCTGACCCGACAGGCAAAAATTTCGAGGCCTATTTCACCCGCAAAGTTCTGCCGCAGGTCAGGGAGCTGCTGACACAATA
>JAAYLM010000359.1 GCA_012521915.1 Oscillospiraceae bacterium
GGTATTGAACAGACTATTCGCAAGCAACTTGCGATTCTGAATTCCTATCCGGATGATATGGGGCGGTCCGTTCGAAACTTCTTTTTGGAGTGTGTTACATGGATAACCAGTGAAGATATGCGACTAAGTCTTGACATGGTCAACGCGGATAAATTATCGAATATCTTTGCACACATATTCCAATGTCGGGACAGAGAGCGTTGTATTCAAGAGCTTTTAACGTTGTCACGCGAACTCATTGAACAAATCCAGCACCGTCGTGTTTCCAGTGCCAATCATCTTGTTTTGCAGTCCAAAGAATATATCAAGGCAAATCTTCAAAATGAATCGCTGGATCTCGAGCAAGTAAGCAGCTATGTTGGTCTGTCACGGATCTATTTTTGTAAATTATTCCATCAAGTGATGGCGATCAGTTTTACGAATTATCTGAAAAATGAGCGGGTAAAGTTGGCTAAAACCATGTTGCTCAAGACAAACATGAAAGTGCTTGAGATAAGCAAGGCCGCCGGATTTTCCAGCACCAAATACTTTGGATATGTGTTTAAACAGATCGTGGGACAAACACCGTTGGAATATCAGAAGGAAGCGAAAAAATCATTGGATCTAGTTAATAACAACAAATAATGGAAATGAGGGACAACGCCATGAAATGGATAACAGAAGGGTTTGAGGGTTTCTCTAAGGGATCATTTGAAAATGGTGGACAGAACATCTATGTATCCCGGAAAGGTGTTTTGCAGCGTATTTTTCAGTACGATATAAATCTAGATGGTCATCCCGATCTGCTTTTTGCGTGCAGTCAAAGCATGTATGAAAGGCCGCCTTTGTACTTGTATAAAAAGCCCTTGCAGGACCAAGAACCTATAAAGCTTCCCAGCAATGGTACGTATTCAGGCTGCCTGGCTGATCTGCACGGCAATGGATATCAAGATTTGGTCGTTGCCTGTCAAAACGATGGCCAGCATAACGATATTGCATCAATTATTTACTTTGGCAGCGAAAGCGGGCTGACAGAGAAATATAAAATGGAGCTGGCAGCGCCTAATGCTACTGATGTTGTTGCCGGTGATTTTAACGGTGACGGCAAGCAGGAAATCCTGTTTGTCTGTCATGGCAAACTGCGGATGTTTTTCCAGAAAGGACAGGGTTTTAATTCTGCAGATCAGGTGGATTATGACATAGAAGCAGCCAATATCATCGCAGCTGATTTTGACGGCGACGGTATTTGTGATGTGGCCGTCAAAAGCAAGAATGGTAAAACAAGCATTGTTTTTGGCAGCAAAGATGGTTTGGATGTTAAGCGGGTGCTTCATCTTGACACCATGATTGCGCAGAATCAGAATGAGGAAACGGGTTCTACTGCGGGTATGAGCACATCTGCTACCCAGTGGCGTCCGTGTGTTGTTATGTTGGGCGGTGTTCAGCATCTGTTCTGTGTTAAGAAAGAGCATGTTATTCTTTATACTTGTGATTCAGCGCGTCAGATGAACGAGGCTTTAGTTTTGAATTGTCCCAATGCGGTTGGTGCCGCAGCTACGGACCTTAACGGAAACGGCTTTAATGATTTGGTTGTTGCTGTATTTACTGACCGGGATAAATCAGAAAATTGCCGTATTTATCCAGGTAGTGCTGATGGGATTTGCGCGGATAACTATGTGGGTGTCCCTGTTAAAGGTGCTGTTAGTGTTACGGCTGTTAGTCTGGATGGAAATAAAGTAATCTTCTGCCGAACTGGAGAACGAATAGAAAAAGAAGTTCCCTGTCCTGTTGTTTACCTTGATGCAAACGGACATCCTCAGGTTGCCGGCACTCTTTTGGGCGGTGATTGTGGTACTATTTTAGCCGGTCGTCCTGATGGCAGAGAAGGCGATGACACCGTCATCATGTGCAACCATATGCTTAATCGTGGCGAGGGACATGAAGATGTATACGTGTATCTGGGCGGTGAAGACGGCTATATACCTGAGCGTAAACTGTGTTTCCCTGGTCACTCTGCGGTTGATGGCGCGATGATTGATTTCCAGGATATTGGCAAAGTGGATGTTTTGATTAGCAATTGCTTCGAGGATGCTATTTTCAAAGATGACGGAAGCTATATCTACCTAAATGATGGTAAGAACAATTTCAATGCTGATAACAAGATTGTGATCCCCACGGTTCGCGGACACGGTGCTGCGGTCGCTGACTTCCGCAAGTCCGGCTACTTGGATGTTGTTTCCGGTGGTTTCTTCAACAGGGAACTTCGGATTTTCCACGGCAGTGATCAAGGCTATTCTCTTGATCACTGCACTAAAATTGTTCTGGGACCTGACGCAGAAGGATACACACCTCCTTCCAAGGACGAGGGCGCCGATTGGCATGTCTCCGGGGAAGAGCAGAAACTGATTGCTGATTTTGGCCAGGTTCGCTGGCTGTTTGCCTGTGACTTCAATGGCGATGGCTGGCTGGACCTGTTTGTTTCGGAGATTATTTGTCCTCGCTGCTATGTTTTATGGGGAGGTCCTGATGGCTTCTCCAAAGATCGGATGACAACGCTCGAAACAGATGGTGTTGCTTCTGCCAACGTGGCGGACCTGAATGGCAACGGCTATCCTGATTTGCTTTTGGGCCAGCATATGTCTACCAAGAAGGCAGATAAATATGAAACCTATGTTACGGTCTACTGGGGTGGCCCCGATGGGTTTAAGGAGAACCGGAAGATGCAGCTGCCAACGTCCTGTGCGAACGCTGTGACCGTAGGAGACTACTCCGGCAAAGGAAAACTTGATTTATACGCAGTTGCATACCGTAATAGCCGCTGTCGCGACATTTTATCACATCTATATCTAAATGACGGGGAAGGTCACTTCAGTATAAACAATGTAAAATATTTGTTTAACCACTCTGCATCGGGCTGTGTATCTGGTGACTTCAACGGTGACGGATATACTGACCTGGCGATCGCCTGCCATAAGGAATACGGCAATCACTGTTCCCATTCCTTTGTTTTCTGGGGTGGCCCCGATGGCTTATCTGATGAGCGAAAGACCATCTTGCCAACCACAGGCCCTCATGGCATGTGTACGGTGGATCCTGATCATATACAGGATCGTGGTCCAAGAGAGCGCTATACATCAGCGGTGATGACCTTACCTGATCGTTCCGTGGTCAATAGCATCTCATGGGAGGGTGAATGCACTTCAACCAGTTGGGTTGAGGTGGAAGTCAGAGCTGCCAAAAATCTGGATTCAATAACAGATGCGTTATGGCAGCGTGTGGATGCCGGGACGGATCTTTCTGCAATGGGATTGGCCGGTGCTGTACAGTATCGCCTGGCATTGTGCGCAAACTGCTCTTGCGGCACCCCCAGAATTACGAAGGTTGCAGTTGATTACAAATAAGCATCACAACTTTCCCAACCCGTGGCAGCGGGTAAACTTTTTTCAGGTGCTGCTTTTTGACAAGCTAAGGAGCTTGCTCCGCGGTCAAACAGCCTGCGCAGCAGGAGAAAGCGCCGATAAGCCTTTTGATTTGTCCGTGCTTTCCCATACGATTGATTCGTTTGAACAAAAGATGACATAAGAGCCTGATACCAGGGAGGATTGCTAAAAATGAAACACACAAAAGATTTATTTAGTCTGGAGGGCAAGGTCGCGATTGTTACGGGCGGCCGAGGTCTGTACGGCGGCCCTATTTCAACTGGCCTCTGCGAAATGGGTGCTACTGTGGTGATTGCCTCCCGCAATGTCATGGCCTGTGATGCGTATGCAAAGAAACTCCGTGACCAGTCCTATCGTGCCATCGGCCTTCCACTTGACCTTAGTGATGATGAATCCATAAAAAACCTTGTAAAAGATGTTCATAAGTGTTACGGGAAAATTGATATTTTAGTAAACAATGCTGTCGATCGCCAAAATATGACCTCCCTACAGAATGCAACCCGGATGAAGCTACAGGATTCTGCCAGCGTCAACCTTAATGGTCAGATTTTACTTTCTCAAGCTGTTCTGGACTATATGATTCCTGCTGAAAGTGGTTGTATCATCAACATAAGCTCCATACGTGGACTGGATTCTCCCCATTTCCCCTTTTATCCTGAGACAATGGGTGATCAAGCTGTAAACTACACCACGGAAAAATGGGCTATGGTAGGTTTGACCAAATATATGGCAGGACGTTACGGCAAACACCACATTCGGGTCAATTGCATTGCGCCAGGTGGTTTCAATCCTGGTCTGTCTGACAATCCAGATACCAAGAAGTTTGTGGACACTTATATAGCCAACACGCCTCTGGGCCGCTGGGCAAACGAAGATGATATCAAAGGTCCTGTGGCCTTCCTGGCATCTGAGGCCGCTAACTACATCACCGGTGCTACCCTCGTAATGGATGGCGGCTGGACCATCTGGTAAGGCGAAAAACCACGAAATCATTCTGATTTTAGGAGGAGCAAAATGAAGCAGCTGTTTTCAACGATTATTTATGAGAATCCTCTTCCCCAATTGCGCTCTATCATCTCTGCTTTTCCCAACCTGTGTGAGCTTGCGGATGGCAGTATCCTGGCTGCCCACCAAATGGGGGAGGCTTTTGAAAGCGTAGACGGAGCGGCTTATCTTTCCCGAAGCTGCGACGGCGGCAAGACCTGGTCTGAACCCTGGCGAGCCTTTGATGAGACACAGCAGGATGCGCCCATGTCTGGCAGCGGGAAACTGACACTGCTGCCGGATGGGCGTCTGATGCTATTGGGCTATGCGTTCTTTAGGGAAAATCCGGATTTGCCCATCGGCAATCCCCAGACCGGCGGATTGCTGGACGATCAGGTGTTCTGGTCTGTTTCTGAAGACCAGGGTCGTACCTGGTCCAGGCAAAATATGGTTTCCTGCACCTGGGGACCTCATGTGGAAGCCTCCGCGCCTCTTTCTGTTCTGCAGAACGGACATTGGGCCACACCGATTACCGGCTTTCCTGATTGGGATGGAAACATGACCGATCGATTATGTGGCAGACTGCTCTACAGCCATGACCAAGGCAAGACATGGCATGATGATGTGGTTTGCATGGCGTTTCCCGGTGACAGCGTAACCTGCTATGAGCAACGCATGTGCGAACTGGAGGACGGAACGCTGGTGGTCATTGGCTGGAACGAAGACATCAAGACCGGTGAGCGGCTGAACAACCACGTTACGATCTCAAAAGATCATGGCAAGACCTTCTCAGCGCCTTTAGACACCGGTATCCGTGGCCAGGCTTCCTCTGTCTGTGCGCTGGGCGGTATGCGACTGCTTGCCCTCCATGCCATCCGCCGGGATACAGACCGCCCGGGTATCTACGCTTATCTTGTAGACCTGAGCGATGGTACCTGGAAAATCGAAGAAGAGACCGTTGTCTGGGAACCACAAACGCCCGTTCTGAAAAACAGCAAGATGGCAGAGGTCTTTGCCTTTCTGAAATTCGGTCAGCCCAGTGCCATTTTGTTGAAGAACGGTGATCTTCTTATGTCCCACTGGCTTTGCGAAGAGGGTTGCTACAAGACCTGCGCAACACGGATTCAACTTTAAACGCCACAGATTTCAGTGACACAGCCTTGCAGCACTAAAAACAAACGTTTCTCTGCCATCCGCAAGCCAGACGCTGGTGCAGGGCTCCTATGTATGAATCAGCCGACAGCTTTTTTACTTCAGCTCAGTCCGATCGGGTCGTCCGGGGCAGCTGGCTGGAAACCATAGAAGTGCATGACATTCATGTCTTCCGGCATGTCCAGACCATGACTGCCCAGTTGGCCGTCGATCTCATGGCAGCCATGGTCGGTCAGCCAGCAGACGACCGTGTTATGCCTGATCCACGCTTTTTCAGTTGCGGTTGTTAACGTTTCGAAGGCAGCGACATTTTCTTTCAGGGCTGCCATGGCTTCAGTGCCTTCCGGCGCGTTACGGTGCATGGCAGCATCATAATTGCCATTGTAAACAAGGATCAGGTCATGCTCATCTTTTTCTATGAGCGCCAGTGTTTTTTCGTTACATGCTTCTGCTGTATCGTAAATATAATAATCCATTTTTCTTTCCAGGAAAATTTTAGACATGCTGCTGTCAGTGCTGGCGATGATAACAGGCTTCTTGCCGGACCTGATCAACGCGTCGAACAATGTATCTGTGCGCACGACCGGCTTTTCGTACTTCCTGATGCCGTGGATTTCCGGCATCGTGCCTGTATACATGGAGGCAAAGCACACCGGTGTGACGGACGGCATGACAGACAGCATGGGCAGGCCGATCTGTGTCTTGCGCAAAACAGCGTCATACAGGCGGGTGTATTTCTGGAACAGCCAGAGCGCCAGCGCGTCCGGATTGTAAATGAGCACCCTGTCGGCTTTATGCCCGTGGAAAAACCGTTTTGCTACCTGCAGCACCGTTTCCAGCGGGTCTGTCGCCTGTTCCGGTGCTTCAATACCCAACAGTTGTGTGATCGTCGCGGCTACATGCGTCAGACAGATATCGTTCAGTGTCAGTTGCTCAGCCATAAGTATCCTCCTGTGAGACCTTTCTAGCGCTGTTCTTTTCTTTATTCCTGAGCTTTAATCCAGATCAGGCGGGCTGTTCTGCGTTCGGGCAAGATAAAAGTCTGGCCAGCCTTTTTCAAGGCAGCCCCGTCTCTTAACCATGTTTCGTTGCTGTCTTCATCTGTCAGCAGGTATGTGCTTTCTTCTCCCGCAAAAGGAAGCCTGACGGTCAGCTGGTCTTCAGGACAGGCCTCCATCCGGAACAGCAGCAAGGCACCCCGCTTCCTGTCTTCATCATAGAAGCAATAAGCCGTAAAGCTGCTTTTATCTTCCTGATGATGCCAGGGGGTCAGCACATAAAAGTCTTTGAGCAGGTATGGGCTGATTTTTTTCCACTCATTCAGGCCAAAGCGCAGCAGGTCGAAATCCTGGTCCGGATCCTGGACAAACTGGGCATCCACATTCAAGGCAGGCAGGTAGGAAGCGCGCCAGGTGTATGGGTCGCTGCGTCCTTTCGGTGCTAGCTGAGTTTCTTTTTCCTTGGTGTTGGCCCCGCAGAATGGGATCCACTTGTTGAAGGATTTCGTCATGGACAGCCGCAGCGCTGTGGTGGTCCGGTCGCTGTCACTGCGCAGCATCGGGATGCCGCGCCGCAAGGATTCCAGATCGTTGCGGCCGCCACCGCTGGCACAGGAATCGACAAAACCGCAGCCACCGAAACTCAGCGTACAGGCGATGATCTCGTCCCACATCTGATAATGGGCGGCTACAAATCGGCACTCGGTGATACCCGACCGGTTTTCGCCTTCCTGTGTGTCCAGCCAGCGCCAGAGATCGCCGGGATCGCTGTTGTTGTCTTCCCGGTACATTTCCACTTTGTTTTCACGTAAAACCTTGCAGATTCTTTCGGTTGTCCAGGCCAGGCATTCCGGCCTGCCGATGTTGTTGGTGATTGCCCGGCTGCCTTCCGTTCGGATGGCCCAGGATGGATTGTAGCCATAATGCTTCGCCAGTGATTCGGGATCGGTTGTCCGTTCTGGCTCGAACCACATCAGCGTTTTCATGTTGTGTTTACGGGCAAAATCAGTTGATTCGCGGAAAGACCGGCCTGGCCATTTCACAGGATCCAGCGTCCAGGTGCCGACCGTTCCCCACCAGTCGCTGACCGGGCTGGATCCGTCCGGTGCTATGTACCAGCCTGCATCCATCCAGCGAAAGTCAATCTGTAAGCCCTCTGACAGCATCTTTTCCAGTGAAGGCCGCCAAGTGGAGAAACGTTCGGAGATGCTGCCGTCTGAGTTGGGCAGTCCGGTATCGGACGCCAGGCAGCAGGTTGAAAACGGTCTGACCGCCTCACCCGACGCGTCATTTGCCGGCAGGTTGCAGTTGACAAACCAGCGACGCCAGTGGTTGGTGGCGCTGGCTTCGTTACGGATCGCGTAGGGTGCCCGGACAAATAAAGCCGTGCGGATTTTTTCACCGGGTTTCAAATAGGTGCGCAGATCGTTGGTCGAGCAGGCCGTATAGGTTGTAGCCACACCATCGAAGGTAAAATCAGCTGACCAGGTACCTGCCCAACCGATCGCCAGCATAACACCACCATCACCGTACTCTAGATTGAAGTACGGGAAATTGACATGTGTCGGACGTCCGCTGCCAGAAAAAAAGTGAATAGGAAGATCTGCCAGATCGTGGGCGTATGGACGATAGGCATTGATATGGTCGCCCAAAATGCCCTTCAGGACAGGCTGTTTGCCTGTAAACACCAGCGTGGTTTTCACGTCTTCCAGGATGCCGCTGTCTTCATTGCCCGTGTTCTCAAACCAGACAGTCCACTCTGATACGTCATAGGTAGGATAAAAAGCCGCTTGCAGCGTGACTTGCAGTTCATCCTGCAACATCCAGATCAGACGGGTGGTTTCTTTTTTGTCATCAGCAGCCAGTTGACGCCCGATCTCCCGAAAGGCCTCACTTGCAAAGCCGTTGTACGCTATCCCGCCGTACCTGAAGGAAAGCGGGAATTCCCCTGGATGGTCCAGATGATTCCGATACCAGGTAGAGGCTTGAACAAATTCATTACTGTTATGCATTAAAAACCAGCTCCCTGATTCTTATCATATGCTTATCATGATCTTATCATACTTCTGAAGAACACCATGATTTACATTATGCGGTGTATTATAAGCTTTTCATGACCTTAACGCATCATTTAAAAGATTTTAAACCCTTTTTTCGAGATGTAAAAACGCCATCGGGGGAAGCCTGGTCAGGCTTTGTCACTGGCAGCAAACATCGGGAAACAGGTAAAAGGTTCTCCTGGCTCGATTTCAAAGTAGGGAACAATCTCAACCGCCGGCAGGTCAGGCAGCCTGTAGTGCAGCTTTTTGCTGGTGGGCATCAGGCGACGTGGCAAGTCCTCCGGTTGTCCGGACAGACAGAGGTGCTTGTTTTCGTCAAGCGGCCCGCGGAAAGCCATCAGAAGCGGGCCTGCTTCGAAGGCGTACCGGGTATAGCCACTCACCTGCTCAGCGCCAACATACAGCGTCTGTTTCCAGGCAATGGGCAACGCAAAGGTGACCTCATCACCGTTTTGCCACACCCGCTCCAGGCTAAGGTACGTGCCTGGCTGACCGCTGGCTGCATCCTGGCCGTTGACCTTTACGGTTATATTCCTGCGAACCCAGCGCGGTATACGGATTTTCAAGATGAATACCTGCGGTTCGCAGCTGATCAACAGCCGCACATCCTGCAGGTAAGGCATTCCAGTCTCCATACGAACCTGAACCGTGCCGGTGTCACGTTCCCAGCTGAGTTCAGACGCCGCAAATAAATCGACATACAGGGCGCTGGGGCTGAGCGAGAAGATGTACTCCGGCAAAGATCCGAACAGTTTGGTGCCGACGCCACAACAGCAATGGACGAGGCTTTGGTAGTTTTTCTTCTCCTGATCCAGATGGGCAAAATAGAATATATTTTTCGTACCGTTTTGATTGGCGATGCCAATGTTGTAGATTGAGGATTCAATTTCGGCGACGTAAGCTTCATCCTCTGGCTCAAGCCGGTGGAAGCGTTGGTTGAGCAGTAACCAGAATGAGGTGCAGCATAGCTCATTGTAGTGACGCTCATTAGACAGCCAGTAGCACTGCGGATAGGCCATCTCCGCCTCGCACATGGCGATCCCGCCGCCCGGGTACTGCCAGTCTTCCTGATACAAGGCATAAAAATTCTTGACTGCCCGCAGATAATAGTGTTTTCCTGTAGCACGGTACAGATCAAGGTAGCCTTCCATTGCTTCAATCTCAGTTCCATGAGGATGCGGCTCCCTGCCTGGCTGGTTGCGCTTGTGCACGGCTTCACGTTCCTTGTGGATGAACTGAGCCAGGCGCCAGTCTTCTTCATAGGCGTGGATTGTTGTCTCAATATCCTCTCTTTTGCCGATGGGGGTGTTGTACAGGCAGGTGCTGGCCACGATACCCTGAAAAGCCAGTGTCAGGTAACGGATGATCGGCAGGTCGTCGCACTGGTTGAACCAGTCCTGCCAGTGGCGCAGCAGCACGAAGGCTTCCGGGTTACCGGACAGCGCAGCTGCGGTAAGACCGTAGGTCAGCCAGATACGCACGTAATTCGGATACTCGAGTGTGCCGAAATCAGATTGAGGCACGGCCATCAGATAACCATCCGTTTCGGCGCAGGCTCCGATCCCGGCGACGATCTGATTGAGCCGGTCGCGCAGCTCCGGGTCCTCTTGCCAGCGCAGGGCATGGCCGGCACCCATCAGGAAAAGACCGGCGGTCTGTCCTTTGATGTTGTCCTCAAAATGGCCACGGTACGGCATGCCGGGAGCATTTTTGCCTGCCCGGACACGAAACCAGTAGAGCATGGCGTCCCTGTCCAGACTTTTCAGATACCCCAGGTTATTCTCAAAAGTATCCTTGAACAAGCCGTCTAAAAGACGGACACCGTAAAGGGGGCTGAAGATCTTGTCCTTGACAATGTTTTTATCGTTGTTGTTCCATATCTGTGTTTTCATGGCCATCCTCCTGGGCTGCTCAAGCCTTGCAAAGGTGTTCGCCAAAAGCGACACCCGGA
>JAAYLM010000360.1 GCA_012521915.1 Oscillospiraceae bacterium
ATTGTCAAACGTTGGTCAATAGATCGATCGATACCGTTCGACTGCCCTTGACATCTCGACAATGTTATCCGGATTACAAAAATCCGGCACACTGTTTGAATCGGAGATAATATAGCCCCCACCCGGTCCCAGCTGATTGATCCGCTCTTTGACTGCCTGATCCACCATCTCCGGTGTGCCTTTGGTCAAAACCGTGTCGATGTCAATGTTGCCAATCAAACAGAGTCTTTTACCATACGATGTTTTCAGCTGATCGAGATCCATAGCACCGGGTTCCAGCGGGTATGTCCATCGATTACCGGCAGTTCAGATGGGCGATCGATAATCGCTTCAATAATCGACCCATCCATACTGCCATACATATAGGGGACTTTATCCGGAGTTCCTCCGCTGAGAGCGCATAAGACCCGTTCACGTCCAGTCATCTTAATTCTCCCCGAATCATCCAACATCAGATGACCGTAATATCCTTAATGGTCACTTGTCGTTGTCCAACTCGTAAATCACCACAGTACCGATTCGCTCATCCGCACCAACCGCCAAATATTTGCCATCCGGACTGATCGCACAGGAGCGCACAACCGTCAGAAAAAAGAGATCATCAATGCTGTCGCAACTACCTGAATCCATAAAACCGAGCTGGCGCAATCCATTATTGTCATCGTACGTGAATAGAATCGCGATATCATCTTCATCACCAGCAACACCGAACACTCTTTTACCATCTGGTGTCACAACCACCTGATGAACAGGTCCGTTGTTTGCTACGGGACCCAAACCAAAAGCGACGCCGTCGTTGATAACTGCCGCCACACCATCCTGTGTGCCGGCAAATATTCGCCCTGAATCCATGCAAACGGCTGCAGTGATGTTCCTTTTATACTGCCGACCCGGAATATGCGGCATCTGATTATTCAATCTAATATCAGGCAACTCACGATTGAGCGCCTTGTCAATTTTCCATTGTTCCACTTCTTCTACCGGTTTTATTGTATGTAAAGTACTATTCCGTATGGTGAAATAAAACATTTTATTTTCACCACAAACGCCATGTAGGATACCATCATCATCATAATATAATCCTTTTACGGCACTGTTTTCGATCTGGTCAGGTGCAAGCGCGCGCCAAAGCAGGATAGGCTTCATAGGGGATAGTCTGACACCACACGAATACTCATGCATGAGCAGCTCTTGCTGCTGAATAAATGTGCCCGAATCAATATAATCGGGATCGTCCGGATCAAAATAGCCATCAGTCAGTTGTTGTGTCTGTTGACCCATTGTCGGAACGAATTCCTTGAGATTTACACTGATGAGTCCTGGACCATCTAAACTGTGGTTTGAGTTGGCAGCATATAATATGTCTTCATCACGGAAAATACTGACTTCGCTGACCCAGGCACCACCAAAATCAGGAGTCCCGAGGATGCCGGCATACTCAGGCTGACCACCATTCGCAACATCCCATCTGAACAACGTTGCCGGAATACCAAATTCACGGTTGTCTTCATAGTTATTCAGAGCAGTCACGACATACCAGAGCACGCCCTGACTATCGAAGTCCATTCCAAAAATCCCATTTCGATTCTCATCAGGCGATACTCGATCAGTCGGTAAATAATGGCCCATATCCTCTACAGCACCGGTCGAGCAATCCAGTGCATAAATGCTTCTGCTATACATGACTGCCATATATAAGCGGTTATCAGGTCCAATTCGTGCTATTGACAGACCATTGTAGCGGGTATTGTGATCATATGTCTCATGTTCAAACTGAAATCCTAAATCGACTATTTTCTGCTGATCAACATCTATTTTATAGATCCAACCAGATCGAGAAGCACTGTAAATATGCTGATCCGGACCGACAGACAGGCGGAACATGTTGTTCTCGCCGACCTTCCCCAAGCATTTGACTCTTCTTGTTTCAAAATCATATCGGTAAAGTCTGCCGCGCATCATACCAGTAAAATATAATGCATGATACTTAGCATCATAGGTAGCACCGTAAATCGATTCATATGGGACGGGCGTGCCCAGCGACTCCGCCTTTTTAAGTACCGGGTCATAAACGATAATCTGTCCGCCTGAGAATCCTTCCCACTGATGATGATAATGTGGTAAAGGAAGCCAAGTCGGGTGTCTGGGACTCTTGTCGGTCGTGTGTGTCGTCATAACCATCCGGCCATCATTCATGAACGAGATGGAGGTATGAAATTTGCTGGCCCGGATAGAGCGATCTGTCGGCAGAATCACGTCTTCAATGCGAAACAGCTCTTCGACTTCACCTGATCGTGAATCATAACAACAAAAACGAACATAGTTACTGGTCGCAATCTCACTGGCCAGCGCATAATAAAATTTGCCATCTGGACCAACAGTGCTGTCCCAGATCGCGTTGTGCGAATGGCGCCTTGGATACTGGTATTGCTTAACACCGGTCTGTGACATCACAGAGTAATCACGGTTTGGCAACAAATATCGTTCCATATCCTTTTCCTCACTTCATTGATTGTCTAATAGTTACGATACAATGAACACCCGTCGGATACAAGCAGCAACAAACAAATAAGCATTATGAGGCATCATTCGGACCGGGATGTGACTGACTCCAGAAATGCAGACAGTGTCGATGCTGGTATCACCAGGCCAGCCGTGACTTTACTTTCGGCCATCTGGATGTCTGTTGTCGCAAACAACAAGCCGATGACCTCTCCGTCTGCCTGAATA
>JAAYLM010000361.1 GCA_012521915.1 Oscillospiraceae bacterium
GTCCGGGGTTCAAGTCCCTGAAGGCCCACCAACACAACTACATGGGAGGGTTCCCGAGCGGCCAAAGGGGGCAGACTGTAAATCTGTTGTCACCGACTTCGGTGGTTCGAATCCACCTCCTCCCACCAGAAAGAGCGCTGTAACAGGCGCTCTTTTCCTTGTCAAAAACCCTTGCCGCCCCAAATTCGCAGGTAATCATTGCATCGGGCTGTCACAGCGGCAACTCAAGATGCAACTGTTTTTCCCATCAAAGCCTCTTGTGTGCAGCTGTGCTATAATCGGGTCAGCAAAACAAGCATAAGGAGCACAGATATGCTGGACAAGAGCATTGCCTTTAAAAATATCATCATGCGCATGGAGGCGGACCAGGTCGCGGCACTGCCTGACCCCGCACTTCCTGATGGCTATTCGTTCAAGTTGTTCAGGGCAGGTGACGAACATCACTGGGCACGCATTGAGACTTCTGTTCTGGAGTTTTTCGATACCGAAGCCGCCCTGCGCTACTTTTGTCGTGACTATCTGCCCTATTTGCCGGAACTGGAAGAACGTTGCGTGTTCATTGTTGACAAAAACCTTCTGCCGATCGCAACGGCAACCGCCTGGCAGGCAGACAGCAGACTGGGCTATCAGTCTTCCCTGCACTGGGTCAGTGTCTGCCCGGATTATCAGGGGCTTGGCCTGGGCAGGGCTGTTGTTTTGAAAGCAATGTCGATCCTGAAAGAAAAGGATCCGGGGAAACCGGTCTGGTTGCATACCCAGACATGGAGCCATGTGGCTGTGCGCCTTTACCACAGCCTGGGCTTTAACATCATAAAAAAGGAGCAGACAGCTGTTGTTACAAACAGCGCAGATGGTGTAAAAATCTCACCGAATGACTATGCCGCTGCCATGCGTGTGCTAGAGGCTGTCATCGAACCGGACTTTCTGGCGGAACTGAAGCGTACAGCCCGCTGACACGCTGACGTCTGTCTGATCAGGTTTTCTTGTTGAATTTTTCGTAGCAGGCAACATCCTGCAGGGCTGTGCGCGGCCTTGCCGCTGGCTGCCCATCCGGATAGCCAAGTGGTGTCACCGCGACAATCTCAAAGTCTGCCGGAATATCCAGCAGCTGTTTAATTTTTTCCGGATTGAAGCTGCCCAGCCAGCAAGTGCCCAAACCCATCTCCCAGGCTTCCAGGATCATGTAGGCTGTGGCAATGGACAGGTCGACGGTGCTGCGTGTCTGGCCGCAAGCCATGCTTTGTCCCGGATTGGTGCTGCAGGCCGCGATAAAAGCCGGTGCCTGGGCGACAAAAGATTGGCTGTTGCAGGCTTCCGCAAGCTTCCTGATCATTAGCCGGTCCTGAACAACAACAAACATCCAGTCCTGCATGTTGCGTGCTGATGGGGCAAGCCGTCCGGCATCCAGGACACGCTCCAGTTTTTCCGGTTCGATTGGTTTCGCCTGATAGCTTCTGATGCTGCGTCTTGTCTGAATGGCCTGGAATACATCCATGTGTCTTTCCTCCTCAGTTTTCTTCACCATCATTATAACACAGCCCGTAACCGGGCCCCCGCGATACCGTTTTCGCCAGCGTAGGCATAATACAGGTAATCCTGACCGTTGTCCTGCAGGGCAAAAGGATCACGCAACTGGTTGACGTCGTTCTGGGCGCCGAAACGTGACGGGCACAGCGGATAATCCAGGCCTTCCCAGCCGCAATGAGGTCTGGCGATGATTGTAGATGGTCCAAGTTCACAGGGGTATGGCGGTTGCACAGATAGGGACAAAGGCACGATGCTGATGCACTCCGGACATTCGCCGACAACGGTGTAAAGCAAGTACGGCTGATCATGGGCCACCAGCCAGGCGGCATGACGCATGTTGGGGATCAGGTCGCAGACTTTCTCGAACGGGCCGTAGGGAGTCTTGCAGACTGAAAGCCGTCCGGAGATGTTATCATTTTTGCTGATTGCGAAATACAGGCCTTTCCAAGGTAGCAGACGCATATAGAATTTATTGATGGGCTGCTGATGATACAGCCGGAAGTTCAAGCCGTCTTCAGACACGGCGATCCCACTGCACTGGTCCGGCCGGTCGTGATGCAAAGCATGAAAATACATGAAAATTTTGTTTTGCTCTTCATTGACGTAAATGTCAGGTGATGCGATATGCCCGTAAAAGCCGGAGATGGCTTCGAGCTGGCTCAGCGGCAGGACGCCTGGTCGGTAGATCTGCCAGGGCCCCCGAGGTTGGTCAGCATAGGCCAGCCGGATATGCTGGCCGCTATGATGGGCAAAATACATGTAATATTGTGCCAGTGGTTTTTGAACAAAAGAAGGAATACGCACAACTGAAGGCCCATTGATGTTGGTGCCGATTGAATCATCCGATGCCGGCGTGATTAAAGGGTTTTCGGGGAAACGCTCCAGAAGATCCGCTTCCCGCTGCTGTTCATGTCTTGTCATGTTCTACTGCCGTGTCCTTTCCTGCTGTCCTTTGCCATGTATGGCCTGTCTTTTGGCAAATGAGAATCTGACCTTGGTGCCCCGCGCTTGTCAAAAGCATGGGTGTCCGCTAGGATATAATAATCTTGCCGCGAGCGATAAACATCTATCTTTGTCGGCCAGGAGGTATTGCCATGAGTGTTTACATCTGGATCATAATCGGTTTGGTCAGCAGCATAGCGCTGGTCCTGTTGATCGTTACGCTGCGGCGCATCAGCCGCAACCTGGCCATGATCCGATCAGGTAGCGTATCGCCAGAAAACAGCCGTCCGGCTGAAAACGAGGATCGTGAAGATCGATGATTTGCTGCCGGGACACTGTTTTAAAGGATAGAAAAGCTGCAGAACACAGGTCACGCAAGAGAAACCGGCACAGCTGTCTCCAGGCTCTCGTGGATGGCTTCGCAGAGCCGTGTGGCGGTCAGCGCGTCTTTCCCGCCCGGATACAGTCCTGCCAGATCCCGCAGGCTTTCCCCGGCTTTATGACGCCTGAGGATTCTGAGGAAATGCAGGATTGACTCGCAGGTGTAACCGGCCAGAGGCAAGTCATAAGGATCAGGCTGTTCTGTTTTGCTGAAGGGGTTGTGAACCTGGCTGCTTTTTTCTCCGGAATAGCTGGTCAGCATGCCCCGGTCTTGAGCGTCGATCTCACAGATGCCTTCACTGCCAACCAGACGAATCTGCTGATTGACTATACTGGGGAAACAATCAGGCAGAACCCAGGATGCATGAAAAGTGATGGCCGCAAGATTATCATACACAACCAGAGCCGAAATATGGTCATAGGTGTCGATGCCCAGCGCTTTCAACTTTGTTTTGTTGCCATAGGCCCAGACGCGACACGGGCTGGACGCCATCAGCCAGGAAGCCAGGTCATAATAATGGGTACCCAGAAACCAGGCGGGGGAGCTTTGTTGTGCCCAACTGTCAAACCAGACGGAAGGCACCTCTATCCGGTCTTCCATGTAAACATCGCCATAAAGAATGCTTCCCAGCCTGCCCTGCGCGATATCACGTTTCAAGGCGCGGTGGGCAGGATCAAAACGCTTATGATAGTCAACGTAAAGCAACACACCCGCTTTTTCGGCGGCTTCGATCATGTCCAGACCATCACGGGAGCTGGTTGCGATCGGCTTCTGGCAAAGGATGTGGATTCTGGAGGCTGCAGCGGCCAGGGCTACAGCCCGGTGCAGATGATCTGGCGTCACAATGGCGACAGCGTCCGGTTTTTCCTGCTGGAACATGGCTTCGTAGGATTCATAGGCGGCAACCTGGTAACGCTGCCGCGCCCGTTCCAGCCTTTCCGCGTCCTTTTCAGCTACGGCGACCAGCTCACAAGCACCTTCCCGCCCGGCTGAGGCCAGGACATTGAGGACATGCGTTCCATAGATGCCCGCGCCGACTACCGCCACCCGGCAAGTCATGTTTGGTAGACCTCCCTCCGTATCCTATCCGGCTAGAGCTGATTGACCAGCTGCCGGAACAAGTCCCCTCTTTCTTCAAAATGGCGAAAACGGTCATAGCTCGTGCCGGCAGGGGTCAGCACAACAACTTCACCTGGCTCAGCCATTTTTCGTGCTGTCTGAACAGCCTCGCTGTAATCCTGGCAATGCACGATCTGCAGTTCGCTGTAGCGGGCACCGGCATAACCAGCTTCGCGCCGCAACACGTCATCGATCATTCCGGCATTGGCACCGCAGAAAATAATTTTTCTGGAAACAGCGAGCATGGCTTCGCCCAGACCAGTATAGTCACAGTTTTTATCTTTGCCGCCCATGATGAGAATAGCGTGCTCGCCACGATCGGCTAAAGCGCGCAGGGCTGCTTTGCTGCGGGTCGGGCTGGTGTCAATGGAACTGTTGAAATAACGGACCCCATCCAGTTCACGCACCAGTTCCAGGCGATGTGCCACTCCGCCGAATGAGCGGGCAACCGCGACCATGTCCGGAACAGTAACATAAGGGCGCACCGCAGTAATGGCAGCAAGGTAGTTTTCCAGGTTATGCTGCCCGGGCAGCATAATATCGCCGGCAGTCATTATAGCAGTTTCGCCGCTGCGGTCCCGGCAGATCAGTTGTCCGTCCCGAACGAATGCCCCTTCTTTTTCCTGATGATCCGATCTGCTGAAATAGGCTACCTCACCCATGGCTTCTGCAGCCAGTGACCGCGTCTCGTAATTTGCGGCATTGAGTATGAGCCGACCGTAAAACGGCTGATAAAGCATGATGTTCTTTTTGGCATCAATGTATTCCTGTTAATCCTTGTGAATATCCAGGTGATTTGGCGAAATATTGGTAATAACCGCTGTCTGCGGACTTTTACGCATGCTCATCAACTGGAAGCTGGACAACTCCAGCACCACCTGATCTGATGTCTGGATCGTTTCCACACGATCCAGCAGCGGGGTGCCGATGTTGCCGCCCAGATGAACCTTATGTCCGGCTTTTTCCAGCATCATGGCGATCAGGGTTGTTGTGGTTGTCTTGCCGTCACTACCGGTAATGCCAATCACAGGAGCCGGGCAAAGTTCCATAAAAACTTCCATTTCGGAGGTGATGACCGCGCCCCTGTTTCGTTCTGACACCAGTTCACCCAGATCACGCCGCATCTGGGGTGTACGAAAAATCAGGTCATAACCGGAAAGCCGGCTGAGGTAGTCAGCGCCCAGCGACCAGGTCAGTTCAATTTTCTCCGCAGCGAACTCCTGGCGTGTCCGGATTATGACAGGATCATCAGCCGGCAGGCGATCAAATGCTGTAATGCTGCAGCCTATGCCGGAAAGGTAGCGGATCAGAGGCCGGTTGCTGATGCCGACACCCAGGACCGCGATTTTTTTATTGCGGACAAAAGCCTTGAAATGCTCAATTTTACGCTTCACAGAAAGCCTCCAGATCATCGACAGTTGGTCTTTCCCCAGGGGAAAGCCTTAAGGGACCCTATTGATTATAATTTATCTCTTGCATTTTTTCCAATGGTGTTGTAATATAATCCTCGACCCCGCGGGAATGGCGGAATTGGCAGACGCGCTAGTTTCAGGTATTAGTGATCGTGAGGTCATGCAGGTTCAAGTCCTGTTTCCCGCACCAGCAAAAAGGATCCGCTAAACCGGATCCTTTTTGCATTGAAACGGAAGGTGGCTGATGGTCATACAAACCGGTGAAGCTCTTGACAAGACCGTTTCGGAGCCGCTATCTGCGCCCCCTGTCCGCTTGGCTGTCCGGATGCTGGCGGAAACCGTGCATCGTCACGGCGGCCTGGCAGGCCCGGTTTACGGTGGGGTTAGCGCCGCTGACGGGATCAAGCTGCATCAACGCTGTATCCGTGAACTGACCGCTTCTCTCAAGGGGCTTGTTGTCCAGCCGGAAGTTGTGCTGCAGACAACTGAGCAAATAGATGCGTTCACACTGCAGATCAGCGGCCGCTGTGATGCTCTGGTGGAAAGCAGCCAGCTGATCCGACTTTATGAAATCAAGTCTTTTACCGGGCTGCCGGACCGACTGCCTGAAGGTGGAGAATCCCTGCACTGGGCTCAGGCACAACTGTATGCCTGGCTGTACTTTAAAGATCATCCTGAACTGGCTGCCCTGGAAATTGCTCTGGTTTATATCAGTTTGGACAATCCAGATCTTGTTTTGCATGTAAAGACGTGTGAACGACAAGATGTTAAAATGTTTTTTGACGAAACCTGTCGTCAATATCTGCGCTTTGCTGCACAACTGCTGCGCGGGGAAACAGGCAGAAAGCAAAGCGGTCTGGACATTCGTTTCCCTTATCCGAAGCTTCGGTCAGGACAGAAGCGTTTTATGCAGGAAGTCATAGGCGCGACACGCCAGCTTGACCAGGACAAACACAGCCAGACGGCGCGCTGCA
>JAAYLM010000047.1 GCA_012521915.1 Oscillospiraceae bacterium
GCAATCAGGAATGAAAAAGGAGAAACGTATGACACCAGAAAACATTAAGATCATCGTCGGTATCGGAGTTTATCTTATTTTCGCTATTGGCATCGGTATCTGGTACGCCAGAAAAAGCAATCGTAATTCAGATGAATATTTTCTGGGTGACCGTGGACTGGGTCCCTGGGTAGCAGCCATGAGCGCTGAAGCTTCAGATATGAGCGGCTGGCTTTTGATGGGTCTGCCGGGTGTTGCCTATTTCACAGGCGCCGGTGAAGCCGTTTGGACCGCCATTGGTCTGGCGATCGGAACCTGGATCAACTGGAAACTGGTTGCCGTCCGCTTGCGTAAATACTCGCAAATTGCAGGCAACGCGATCACATTGCCTGATTTTTTCAGCAACCGGTTCAAAGACAATAAAAAAATCCTCATGACCATTGCTTCTTTGATCATCCTGGTTTTCTTTTCTATTTATGTCGGCAGCCAGTTCATCACTTTCGGTAAATTATTTGGTTACATTTTCGGTATTGATCAATATTATGTATCCATGGTTGTTCTTGGTGCAATTTTCGTACTGGTCTATACCCTGATCGGCGGATTTCTCGCTGAAAGCACCACCGATTTCATACAAGGCATTCTCATGTTTTTTGCTCTAATTGTCGTTCTGGTTGGGGCTACAGTCCGTATAGGCGGTCTTTCAGTTGTCGCAGAAAATCTCCGTCAGATCCCCCGTTTCACTGACCTCTTCGGAATTGCCGTACCCGTGGACGAGTCTGGAGCAGCAGTTACGCAAGCTGCAGGCAATCTCCAAGGCATTGCCAATGGTAAACCGCTATTCGGTACAGGTGCTTCATATGGCGCCTTGAGCATCCTCTCTTGTCTGGCCTGGGGACTGGGTTATTTTGGTATGCCCCAGGTCCTGCTGCGCTTCATGGCGATAAACAAAGTGTCAAGACTGAAACAATCCCGCCAGATCGCTGTGACATGGTGTTTCATCTCTCTGTTCGCGGCTGTTGCAATTGGCATGGTGGGAAGAGCGCTCCTGCCGGATCTACTGAGAACAGCAGGTCAATCAGAAACCATATTCATCGAATTGGCTACACTTTTCTTCCCACCAATCATTGCCGGGCTTATCCTTTCTGGAATTTTGGCCGCCTCCATGAGTTCCGCTGATTCATACATGCTGATCGCTTCATCTGCAATAGCCCGCAATCTATTCGGCGGACTGTTTACAAAAAAGGCATCTGACCGTACCATTATGTGGATTGCCCGGATCTCTTTGCTGTTTATCACAGCATTCGGCATCATGATCGCACTATCCGGAAACGACTCGATCTTTCGTGTTGTATCCTATGCCTGGGCTGGATTCGGTGCTGCTTTCGGGCCGTTGATTCTCTTTTCCTTGTTCTGGAAAAGGACAAATCTACCTGGTGCAGTGGCCGGCATGTTATCCGGCGGCATCTCTGTTGTTGTCTGGAAAGAGGCAATCAGTAAATTAGGTGGTGTTTTCACTGTATATGAACTGCTGCCGGCATTTATTATTTCCTGCCTGGTCATTGTGGTGGTCAGCCTGACCACCGCCAAGCCATCTGATGAAATTGTCAAAGAATTTGAATCAGTGAAAAACATCAACCTGTGAGAAACAAAAAAACGCCTGCAGACCAATCACCTTTACCGGTTTGACTTCTGCAGGCGTTTTTTCATGTCAAAGTAAATATCTCCGATAAAATAAAAATAATAAAACGAGTCCACAGCCGATTCGGTGCGTTTCCTACAACACTGGCGAGGCAGTCAAACCTGTCAGCCCGTACTTCCAAAATGCGTTCAGATCGCTTTATACCCGATTGATCCGGCCAATTGCTCTGGCCTGGACCACTGTTTCTAAATAAACTGATACAGATAAGCCGGAGTTTACTGCAATCTGAGCGTTCAATCCCTCCGCCGTATCTTCTGAAGCTATCTGCACACGATCATTGGCAACCGGCACTTCTCTCTTGTTGATACTCACCTGAACATCAACCCTTTCTGCGCCTCTTTCCGCAGCGACACCGCGCGCCTCTGTTTCCGCTTGTGCTCTTGCCCATAATAAAGCTGCCTCATGAGCCTTGAAATGGCACGTACCGGTTTTGCTGAACCCATCATAGCCGGTTATGCCTGAAACAGCGTAGCGAGGTTTGATCAAAGCCTCAGAAGTAACCACAACCTGACCGGTTATAGCGCCCACCGCGTTAGCCACCGCAGCATAATGGGGAATATGGCATGGCGTTTGCATGAACTGTGCCAGAGTCGGTAAATAAAGATGTATCGGAGCACCAATACCAATGAGCGGAACCGAACAAGCCAGCACCGGCTGCAAAAACTGATCTGCTTTTTCAGCTTTCATATGGCGGCGCAGCAGTTCTTTTCCGAGCAAGATAATATCTGAGCGATCATGGCCTACGGCTCCAGCATATTCTTGCTCCAAAAGCATCCGCAAAACCGTTTCCCCCAGCATTTCCTTTACCTTATTTTGTATGTCCGCTATCAGGGTATTACGATCAACCGCCAGCTGAAAAGCTAAAATATCAGCAGCAAGCTCAGCGGCTTCTTGCTGCCATAGACGATATTCTCCTGTTAGATGCATTACATCGGTTGGGGTCAAACCACAACGCATAATCAGATCCTGCTGCTCCAGACGTTCTGTCCGCAGATCGTAGACTGTGATGTTGAGTTTTTCTGCCAGATCCGACAAAATTAGGGGGCCATCCCGCAAGACAACCAGAATGCGCTGTTCATGACGGGTAAAGCGCGTGTCACCAGCCGGTCGTTCCACCCTGTAAAAAAATTCTGCCAGTGACAGGGTGTGTTTTCTTTCTGCCAGCTTCAACGCACGCAGCGCTTCCAGAATTTGCGGCCAGCGTTGTGCTGCCCACGACAGAGGTGCTACCCGCCGCGGACCAATCACCAATTTCTGGTTTTGCTGATGTCGGATCAGGCTGTCTCCGCCCAGACCGACTGTCTGAATCAAGATTGAATGAATACCTGTGCGCCAGGTACCGATCTGAGCGCCTTGCGCAGCCATGACTGGCTGACCGTCTCGGACCATCGCAACATCACTGGTTGTGCCGCCCATATCAACAACAATCCCGCTTTTTAAGCCCGTCAGAGCAAGCCCGCCGGCGACACTGGCGGCAGGACCGCTCAGCAATGTTTCCACCGGACGTTCTCGCGCCACGGACTCTGCCATCAGCGACCCATCACTGCGAACGATCACGAGAGGTGCTGTGATCTTGCGACCGGCAAGACTGTTCCTCACCGCATCAAGAAAAGTGTTGATCAAAGGAAGTAATCTTGCATTGAGCAGGGCGCTGGCAGCACGTCGCAGAGAATTAAGCGTTCCGCTGATCTCATGACCACACACCACAGGCTTGCCTGTCCAGGCATGCAGAAGTTCTTTTGCCTTGAGTTCACAAGTGGAATTTCGCACCCCCCAAAGCTCAACAACAGCAAATGCTTCTGCCAGATTGAATGAGGTTTCGGTCTGCTGCTTGAGATATTGCCAGTCAGGCTCTGCCAGCAACTGTCCGGTCATATTGTGGCCTCCCTCCAGCAGGATCATGTCCTCGACAGGCGGCAAGCCATTTTCGTGACCATATTTTTTAATAACCAGCGTATCGCAGCCGATCAAGATCAGGCAAGCGTACCCACCCTTATTTTCCACACAAGCATTTGTAGCCAGTGTTGTAGAAAGTGCCACCAAATCCACCTGCATAAGCATATGCTGATCCAGCTGATCCAGAACCTGATTGATACCAACAGTCAGGTCTTCTTTGCGGGTCAAGGCTTTCCCGCTCTGCAGAATCTTTCTGTCACTAAAGCGATACAGCACACCATCGGTATACGTTCCTCCTGTATCGAGGCCAAGTCCAATATGCATAGATGTCCCCCTGAGATCATGTTTTGCCTATTATATCAAAATGGCCACGTACAGTCAGTTGGTGATCTTGAAAGAAAAAGCAGATTTCTTGAGCATTGTCCCGTTTTCTCGACCCCATTATTTTTGGTACGGCACCTGACATGATTTAGCACTATAAGGTATCGTTGAATGGATCTATGGCTTGACACACGATTATACGCTCGATATAATACAATCTGCACTGCACGCGCGGGTGTAGTTCAGTGGTAGAACTTCAGCTTCCCAAGCTGACCGTGAGGGTTCGATTCCCTTCACCCGCTCCAAACTTCATATCAGAACTGCCTTTTTAGCTCAGTTGGTAGAGCGCATCCATGGTAAGGATGAGGTCGCCGGTTCAATTCCGGCAAAAGGCTCCAA
>JAAYLM010000362.1 GCA_012521915.1 Oscillospiraceae bacterium
CAGCGGCACAGGCAGACAGAAAATATCCCGATCAGCCCGATCGATCGCGGCACTCAGTACCTGACTGTCGCGGCTGACCTGAACGGCAAACGAGACCAGAGTCGGCGGTACATGTAAATCGCGGAAGGTCCCGGACATACTGTCCTTACCGCCGATCGCCGGTACACGACAGGCCAGCTGGGCCTGAAACGCACCCAGCAGGGCGGATAACGGCTGTCCCCAATCCTCCGGCCGCTCCAATCGGCGGAAGTATTCCTGGAAGGTCAGGCGGGCCTGGGCAGCTGAGCCGCCGAGCGCTGCGATTCTGGCCAGTGATTCCAGAACGGCATACACCGCACCGTGATAAGGACTCCACTCGGATAACGCCGGATCAAATCCATACGTCATCAAGGAACAGGCGTCCGTGGTGCTGTTGCCCGGAACCGGAATCCGGGCTGCCATACCGGTTTCCGGTGTCTGCTGATGACGGCCGCCAAACGGCATGAGCACGGTTCCGGCACCGATTGTGCTGTCAAACTGCTCAGCCAGTCCGCGGCGCGAACACCCGGATAAGGAGGCCAGTCCCTGCAGGAATGCCTTTTCAAATAAACCATCTGCTGATTGCTGCCGGGTTGTCTCTACAAACCAGTCTCGAGAAAAATCGGGGCCTTCAATCACCGCCGCTGCCTGCTGGCGCGCACCGTTGGTATCGATGAATGTGCGTTCAAGGTTGACAATCGTTGAACCGCGCCACTGCATAACCATGCGCGGCTCTTCAGTCACTTCGGCTACAGCCACCGCTTCAATGTTTTCGCGATCGGCCGCTGCAATCAAAGCTGCGACATCTTCTTTGGCGACGACAACGGCCATGCGCTCCTGAGATTCAGAGATCGCCAGTTCCGTCCCGTCCAGCCCCTCATATTTTTTGGGAACTTGATCAAGGTCAATCCGCAGTCCGTCAGCCAGTTCACCGATCGCCACCGAAACACCACCGGCGCCAAAATCGTTGCAGCGCTTGATCAGGAGCGTTACAGCCGGATCGCGGAACAGTCTCTGCATTTTGCGTTCAGTCGGAGCATTACCCTTTTGGACTTCAGACCCGCACTTGATGATTGATGATTCATCGTGCGCTTTCGAAGATCCGGTCGCACCGCCGCAGCCATCCCGCCCGGTCCGACCGCCGATCAAAACGACACGGTCCCCGGGCGTTGGCGTTTCCCGTCTGACAGAATCAGCCGGTGCTGCGCCGATAACCGCGCCGATTTCCATCCGCTTGGCTACATACCCCGGATGGTAGCATTCGTCGACCAGTCCGGTGGCCAGCCCGATCTGATTGCCATAGGAGCTGTAACCGGCAGCTGCAGTTGTCGTGATTTTACGCTGCGGCAATTTGCCTGGCAGGGTTTCCGAGACGGGCCGCGTCGGATCGGCACTGCCGGTGACACGCATCGCCTGGTAGACATAAGAGCGGCCGGACAGCGGATCGCGGATCGCGCCGCCGATGCAGGTTGCCGCACCGCCAAAGGGTTCGATTTCAGTCGGGTGGTTGTGCGTCTCGTTTTTGAACATCACCAGGTATTCCGCAGGCTGACCATCCACCGGAATGGTCACCCGGATGCTGCAGGCGTTGATTTCCTCAGAGGCATCCAGATCATCCAGGAAACCCTGCTGTCTCAGCTCTTTCATCGCCAGGGTCGCCAGATCCATCAGGCAGGGCGGCTTATCTGCGAGGCGGTCTTTATAGAGTGTCTCGCGGTGCTTCAGGTAGCGTTGCCAGTCAGCTTGATACACCGGCCCCATCGGGTTGGATGTCGGGAAATCAACCGATGTGATTTCGGTCAAGAACGTCGTATGCCGGCAGTGGTCGGACCAGTAAGTATCAAGAACGCG
>JAAYLM010000363.1 GCA_012521915.1 Oscillospiraceae bacterium
AAGCGGGCAGGGGGCCCCTGGCCGGACCGGTGGCCGCCGCAGCCTGCATTCTTGATCCTCAAAACCCGGTCTACGGTGTGGATGATTCTAAAAAACTGAGCGCGGCGAAAAGGGCGAAGCTCTATGATCAGATCATCCGTCAGGCGCTAAGCTGGCATGTCGTCCTGATCGATGAAATGGAAATTGACCGGCGCAACATTCTGGGAGCCAACCGGCTGGCCATGCTACAAGCTGTCTCAGGCCTGGACTTGCGTCCGGATCTGCTGCTGGTTGATGCGGTCAACCTTGACGACGCAGCGTTGCCGGTCTGGCCGATTGTGCGGGGTGATGCCCAATCTGTGTCTATTGCGGCTGCTTCGATCCTGGCAAAAGTGACACGTGACAGGAAAATGGAAGAATACGACCGGCTCTATCCCGGTTATGGTTTTGCCAGGCATAAAGGCTACGGCACGCGCGAGCATTATGAAGCGCTGCTGCGTCTGGGCCCCTGTCCCATCCATCGCCGGACCTTTTTACGCACCCTTGACCAGCATGCTGCCGCGCGCTGCCTGGAAGAAGGATCTGAAACGGTCTTTCCTGCCGGAGAGAAAACCGTGCTGCCATAATGGACCGGTCACGGACAGCGCGCGAACGCGGCCGCCTGGCAGAAGAAGCTGTCGCTGAATGGTTCACGGCCAGGGGGTATCAACAGCTGGCCCGAAACTACACCGCAGGCAAGCTGGGTGAGCTTGATCTTGTTCTGGAACATGAAGGAACGCTTTGTGTCGTGGAGGTTAAAGCACGCAGCGGCAGCGCCTTCGGCGGACCCGCAGCAAGTTTGACCGCCGGTAAATTGAGACGGATGCGCCATGTAACATTACATTTCCTGCAAAAGCAGGCTTTGATGCATAAACGGGTTCAGTTTCTTGCAGCGATCGTTCAACTGAACACGCAAGGTGATATAATGGACCTGAAGGTCGTTCCCATCTATTTCAAGTGAATAATTGCTATAAATCAACTCTTGTTGTCCGTCCCGCACTATAATATAATGACGGCATATCGTTTTTTGCGCGATCGTTATTTGCAAGGAGGATACATCATGCTGTCATATCTGAACTGGTCTGCGGACCAGATCGACAAAGAAATACAAACGCTGCAAGAGCAGCTGCAAAAGTTTATTGCCATGAAACTCAACCTGAACATGACCAGGGGAAAACCATGTAGTGAGCAGCTGGCCTTGTCTGCCGGCCTCCATGACAGCCTTGGCCCTCAGGATTATCGTGCAGAGGACGGAACAGATTGCCGCAATTACGGCGGCCTGGACGGACTACCTGAAGCTCGGCGCTTGTTTGCCGGCCTTCTTGGCATCAAGCAGGATCAGGTTATGGTACTGGGCAACTCCAGCCTCAACCTGATGTATGACATGATGGTTCGCTGCCTGCTGTTTGCCCTGCCTGGATCAGAGAAATCCTGGCAACAGCAGGGAAGGGTCCGATTTCTCTGTCCGGTTCCCGGGTATGACCGCCATTTCACTGTTTGCGCGTCATTGGGCATTGAGATGATTCCTGTCTCCATGACCGCGGATGGACCTGACATGGATCAAGTTGAAGCCTTGGCCGGTGCTGATCCCCTGATCAAAGGGATGTGGGCTGTTCCTGTCTACAGCAACCCTGATGGGATCACGTATTCTGAAGAAACATGCCGGCGCCTGGCAGCCATGCGGACTGCCGCTCCGGATTTTCGCCTTTTTTGGGACAATGCCTACTTTATGCACCACTTCAATCCTGATCGCCCGGAAACAACCCCTGAAATGCTCGCGCTCTGTGCCGCGGCCGGAAACGCGAACCGGACCCTGACCTTCGCGTCGACATCCAAAGTAACCTGGGCCGGCTCCGGAATGGCCTGCATCGCTGCCAGCCAGGATAATCTGGACTTTATCCGCCGCCACATGACTGCACAGACCATTGGCCCGGATAAAATGAATCAGCTGCGCCATGTCCGTTTCCTGCGGGATCAAGCCGGCGTCGCGTCCTTGATGCGCCTGCACGCGGCCATCCTGAAACCGAAATTCAACCTGGTCGCAAATTATCTTGAAGAACAGCTGGGCCCAACGGGCGTCTGCCGCTGGAACAACCCCGGGGGCGGCTATTTTTTCAGCCTGATGGTGCTTCCCGGCACCGCAACCCGGGTCGTGGCGCTTTGCCAAACATGCGGTGTTGCCCTGACACCTGCAGGAAGCACCTGGCCGTATGGCCGGGATCCAGAAGACAGCAACATCCGGCTGGCCCCTTCGTTTCCGCCGCTATCCGAGCTGGAGACAGCCATGCAGGTGATTTGTGTGTGTGTCCGGCTGGCGGCCCTCGACAAATTACGTACCCAGGCTGGCTGACCGGCCATCGCGTGAACAGAAGGGAAAAAAGCCGGGTGACATGAAAGCTGCCCGGCTTTTTCATGGTAGAATGAATGAAAAAGAAACGCGGCGCTTCTGCGCTGCTTACTGGTCAGAAAGGATCCCTGCAGGGATCTTTTCAAGGAGGACGATAACGTGAACGACCGCAACAACCGCTATGATAACCCTTTGTGCAGCCGCTATGCCAGTGAGGAAATGCAAGCCCTTTTTTCACCGGACCGCAAATTCCGAACCTGGCGCAAACTTTGGATCGCCCTCGCAGAAACTGAGCGTGAACTGGGTCTTCCGATCACACAGGAACAGATTGATGAATTGAAAGCCCATGCTGAAGATATCAATTATGCCGTTGCGGAACGCCAGGAAGAACGCGTCCGGCATGATGTCATGGCGCATGTTCATGCCTATGGGGAGCAGTGCCCGCTGGCACGCGGCATCATTCACCTGGGGGCAACATCCTGCTATGTGGGCGACAATACTGATCTGATCCTCATGGTGGACGGATTGAAACTCTTGCGCAAGCGTCTTCTATCCGTTGTCCGTGGCCTTGCGGACTTTGCCGCTCGCTATCGTGCTCTGCCGACACTGGGCTTCACCCACTTCCAGCCGGCCCAGCCGGTCACAGTGGGCAAACGGGCCACACTTTGGCTGCAGGATCTTCCGATGGACCTGGATGACCTGGACCATGTGCTTTGCAGTATTCCACTACTGGGCAGCAAGGGCACCACCGGAACCCAGGCCAGTTTTCTGGAATTGTTCGCCGGCGACCACGATAAAGTTGATGAACTG
>JAAYLM010000364.1 GCA_012521915.1 Oscillospiraceae bacterium
ATGTGTTTTTTTACTGTATTCTCGCCGGCACCAACGAGACCGATATTAATCATTTTTTTACTCATTTCATGACACCTTCTTCATTGCTCTGTGTCTTGCCTTAAGATCTAAACGCACAATGGAAGCTACAAGCTTTACGTTTAAAAAAGAGTCGCTTCTATGGAACGGTTTGACTACTCCATTTTAGCATGATGTTGCATATCTGACGATCTTGTCTGAAAACATGACTGTGAAGCAGTATATCTTCTTTTTTGATAACGACTACTGCTATTTAGTCGAAGATGGCCATTTAATTTGCATAATCTGATATTATGAAGGTACAGTCGATGAATAACCGGTAACAGGCCGGGAATAATAAAGCAGAGGAGATAGACTGATGGATATTTATGCAAACACCTGGTGTTATCGGGACGCAAGCAGGGAAACAGCCTTCCGGAGCATTGCCCGTCTAGGATATGCCGGGGTGGAAATCATCGCCCATCCGCCTTGCTGGCATGCCGATATCCTGGATACAACAACCAGGCGAAAAGAATCACTCAGGCTGATCAGTGAGCTGGGCCTATCTGTTGTTGCCTTGTCACCCAATACTGAGTACCTGGTTTTTGATGAAGAAAAACGCCGTCAGGCCATCGAGCACACCATGGCCATGATTGACCTGACCCGGTTGTATGGCGTTAATCTGACCCGCATCTTCGCCGGTGGCAGGTTTCCCGAGAACCAGACGAAAGACGCGTGTATCGAGGCCGTGATCAAAGCACTGAAGCCCTGTGCTGAATATGCTGAGTCCAGGGAGGTTGTTCTGGCTGTCGAAAGCCACGGCCAGTTTGGCACGGACATTGAAGCGCTGGCGGTTATCATCAATGAGATTGACTCACCGTCCCTGGGTATTACACTGGACACTTCTAACTTTGCCGTAAATGGTGTGGATCCGTTGCGGGCGATTGATGTCTTCAATGGCCGGATATACCACACACATTTGAAAGATTCTCTTCTGGGGGAAAAATCGATAGCAACTGCCGTCGGGGAAGGTAGCCTGGATTTTCCTGCCATCATTCAAAAACTCAACGAGACAGGCTATCGTGGGGCTTTCTGTGTTGAGTACGAAGGCAGTGAACCAGCAGATGTCGGCCTTGCTAAAAGCCTTGGATACATCCGCAAACTTTTTGCCTGATGGTTTTAACCTTGGCATGGCTGATCTAGAGGGTTACACTCGTTTCCTGTGGGAAAGGGATGTAACCCTTGTCTGCGCTCTGCTGTCCGACCAGGTGAAAGCAGCTGATCAGGGGCTGACTTTTAGCGACGATGGTCATTCAAAACGGAGCGCGTCAATGGGTTCCAGCCGTGACGCTTTCCTGGCGGGATAGATTCCGAAAAACAAGCCGACGATACTCGAAAAGGAGACGGCGATCATAATAGCCTGCACACTCAGCATCGGTGTGATCTGTCCTATCTGCAGCCTTGCAGCGATAAAGGCAATCCCGTAGGCCAGGCCCAGTCCAGATAAGATGCCCAGAAGACCACCAATCAGTGTCAAAATGATCGATTCAGTGATAAACTGCAGCATGATATCCCAGGTAGTCGCACCAATTGCCTTGCGGATGCCGATCTCACGTGTTCGTTCCGTCACGGATACCAGCATGATGTTCATAACGCCAATACCACCGACAATCAACGAAATGGCTGCGACCGCGCTGATGAACAAGGTCATAATGTTTATGACTGTGTTGATCTGATCAAGAATGGACGCCAGATTCTGTGTCCGGTACACATTGCGTTGTTCATTGTTGTTGCGCAGTTCAAGCAGGCGCACAACCGCCTGTCCGGCTTCATCAACCCTTTCTGGTGTTTCTGACATGACAAAAACGGAGCTGATGCCGCTTCCCTGATCAAGAAGAGGGCTGACAGACTGCAGCGGTGCATAAACAAAGAAAGGCATGCTACTGGAATCGTCGCCGCTTATATTGCTGAACCCGGCAAACTGGGTCGCGACCGAGTCGCTGACACCGATGATGCGCACACGAAGCATGTGACCATCATTTTCGAGAGTGATGTATTCGTCAACAGCATTTTCCCGACCAAAAAAAGCATTGGCTGCTGCAAGGTCAATGATGGCGATCGGCAAACCATCCGTGTATTCAATTTCTGTAAAATCCCGGCCGTATAACAGATCGATCGGTGAGAATCGTGTATAATCTCGATCAATGGCTGTCAGGAAAATCGCTCTGCGCGCCATCTCTGTAGATGCCCGGGCCACAGTCTGGCTGGATGCTGTAATGTATTTAACGGAATCAACCCGGTCCCTGATGGCTTGAATATCGCCTGGTGTTATATAATCGTTACTTTGTGCCTGGGATGAGCGGACCTGTACGATGACCGTCGAGGCGCCGATCTGTTCAAACTGCCCCAGCACCTCATTCTTGCCGCCCTCACCCAGCGAGACAATGGCGATAACCGAAGCGATGCCGACAATAATGCCAAGCATCGTCAGTAAGGCACGCATCTTGTTGGATATCAGGCTGCTGATCGCCATTTTGACACTTTCCCAGAGCTTAAACCCTCCCTAGCCGGCTGATTGTTCCTGATCCCCTGATTTATGTAAAGTCGAATCGAATACCAGCTGTCCGTCAACAACCTGCAGTTTTCGTTTGGCATAAGACGCGATGTCAGCTTCATGCGTGATCAGGACAATCGTTGTCCCTGAACGGTTCAATTCCTGGAAAAGCTGCATGATATCCCTGGAAGAACGGCTGTCCAGATTTCCTGTCGGTTCATCAGCGATCAGCAAGACCGGCTGCATAACCATCGCCCTGGCGATTGCAGCCCTTTGTTTCTGACCGCCGGAAACCTCATTGGGCTTGTGCTGCATCCATGGCTCCAGCCCAACGATCTGCAGGGCGTGAACAGCCCGGCTGGTCCTATCCTTACGATTGACTGCTGCGTAGACCATCGGCAACGCGACATTTTCCAGCAAGGTAAGCTTCGGCAGCAGATTGAAAGACTGGAAGACAAAACCGATTTCCTGATTGCGCAACAACGCAAGATCGTTCTGGTTGAGATCACGTATGTTGTTGCCTTTGAAAAAATATTCACCTTCGTCTTTCTGATCCAGACAGCCGATGATATGCATGAGGGTTGATTTCCCGGAACCGGAAGGCCCCATTATGGCAGCAAATTCGCCAGCATAAACATCCAGGGTGATTCCTTTGAGGGCAGTCAGTTCGATTGATCCGGTTGAATAGGTTTTCCAGATATTCCGCAGGCTGATGACAGGTTTATCCATCTGACGCCTCCTTGACCGGCATACCATCCTGAAGACTTGAAGGCGGGTTGATGATGATTCTGTCACCTTCATTGAGCCCTTCTTTGACTTCAATATAACGATCTGACTGGATACCGGGGGTAATGGTCCGCTTTGCGGCAAGGTTATTTTCGCCAATAACGAAGATAAAATAGGTGTCAAGTTCGCGGCGCATGGCTTCAGCAGGGAGCAGAACGACATCCTCGGCATGGTCGATTTCAATCTCAGCGTCAATCCAAAAACCGGTTATCAGTTCGGTCAGTCCAGTTCCTTTGATGCTCATCCTGATTTCCAACTGGGGTTCAGATGAGAAACTGCTGCCCATATCACCAATAATATCCAGTGCCTCCAGCTGACCGGCGCTCTGGCTGGCGGCAATCCTGCCCTTGTTGATCACGTCTCCGGAAAATAGCTGACCTTCATAATCAAACTGAACGGGCATCCCTGTCTTGATTCTACCCGCATCAAACCGTCCGGCATAAAAGACTGCCTGTGGCCTGGTGTTGTCATAGATCGTAATGGCTGAAACAGTTTGTGGGACAAAGGTGTTCAAAGAAGCATTCCCCAAGAGGGCTTCCAGTCCGGTTTCCTGAGAGGTTGCACTGCCACCGGTGTAATCACCGGGGCTGATGTTGATCTGAGCCACCAGACCGTCTGTTTTCGCGTAAATATATGGCTGTGATTTTTCATACTGGTTGCGCGCGGCATCTTCCTGGGCGATAGCCTGGGCAAGTGGGTCCTGAACATAGGCATTTAAGCCGGACAGTGAGCCAATCTGTCCCGTGATGCTGTCAGGCAAAGTGATTGAACCGGCTAAGGACCCGGACGCCAGACCGCTTAAAACATGATCAGCCGCGTCTGATGCTTTCTTCAGTTCGTGCTCCAGCTGGCTGAGGCCAGCCGCGTATTCAGGGTTTTCGACCAGCTCGGCAGACTGCCTGAGTGTAGCTAAGAGTTGCTCAATATCCTGATCGAGGGTCTCCGGGTTTGATGCTGTGATGATGTTGACCATTTTCTCTTCAAGGTCCGGAGCAATCTCAACGCTGGCCGGTGCCAAAGTGGCCAGACGTGTCAGCTGGCTGATAGATGTTGACAGGCTCGAGAACAGTGTGCTGATGTTACGCTCCAAGTCTTTCCTGTCTTGTTCCGCAGCGTTCAGCCTGGCTTTCTCTTCTGCGTCCGCTTCCGCAAGAGAGGCTTCAATGCGCTGCCGCGCCTCTTGCGCCGACACATACTGATCGGCCAATTCCTGCTGATCAAGCACAGCCAATATGTCACCGGCCTTCACCTGTTGATGAGGAGAAACCCTAACCGCCAGCACTTTCTGTGAGACGGTCGTATTGTGTTCGGTGATACTGCCGGGCTTTATTTCTGCCGTTGTATAGAAATAACTGAAGATATCGCCACGCTCCAGCTGTACCGTGCGAATCGTAATCCGGTCATCTTTATTCAGATAACTGTATAACAGCCAGCCGCCTAGCGCCAGGAAGATAAACGCAAAAATCACAATACGCCTGATGTTTCTTTTTCTTCTGTTTTTCAGGGTGCTTGACATAAGCTACCCTCCTGTTTCTCCGCATCCGTTCGGTTTGTGACCGTAAGTGCGTTTTTATTGGATATACTGAAATCCATCCAGATTACGATAAATTCGTATCTGGCCGACTTCTTATTATATCATGCGCGCAAGCGACAAGACTTTCTTATGTTACACATTCAAACCGATATCGAACTCATAAACCTGACTTTCTGTTGCTTTTGTTTTTTGCCCGACATTTGCTGAAGCATTCAAATACGAAAAACCGTTCTGTCAAAAGGCATGCAATCAAGAAATGAATCAGAATATTTGGTAGAATGATGATATCTTCTCACGATAGCAGTATGTTTTTCAACTTGAGGACAAGAGGAGGGCTTTCCTGTGAACACTACTTTATTCATCAATAATCAGAATAGACATAGCAGCCGTAGTGAACAGTGTCACGGCGGCATAGGTCCCTTTGACCTATTGGATGTCATCCGGCCGGCCGAAAAAAAACTGTTTATCAAGTTCATCCATGATGATATTGTTCCGCCAGGATCGACCTTTGGCATTCATGACCACAAAAGTGAAACACCGTTTGAGGAATGGTACTATTGTCTTTCAGGGCATGGCATCATGCATCTGGATGGCAAAGACTACGAGATGAATCCAGGTGATATCAGCGTTTGTTACGCCAATGGCAGTCACGGTATTCGCAATACGGGTAACGAAAATATGCGGATTCTTGTTATCTGCGCTTCACATGAGCCATAGGACGACAGATGAAAGGAACAGCTTGCTATGAAACAGATGACAACACATGAACGTTTTTCGCGTATGTTTGCCCATCAGGAAGCGGATCGCGTACCGATCATTGATAGCCCCTGGAAGGGAACGATTCAACGTTGGCAGCGGGAAGGCATGCCAACCGGTATGGATTGGCGTGACTATTTTGCGGTTGACAAGGTCGCCAACATCAGTGTTGATATCTCTCCCAGGTATCCCTATCGGGTTATTGAAGAAACCGACGACTATATCATCTACACATCCCAGTGGGGTGTTACACTCAAGCAATTCAAACAGGCCGATTCGACACCGGATTTTCTGGATTTCACGGTTGTTGATCCCGACCTCTGGGCGCAGGCCAAAAGCCGGATGACGGTCGACAGAGACCGGATTGACTGGGTGAATCTGAAAAAAAATTATGCCGTCTGGAAAGCAGAAAGACAGTGGATCCAGGCAGGCTTCTGGTTCGGATTTGACGTGACTCATTCCTGGATGGTTGGTACAGAAACCTTATTGATTGCCATGATTGAAGAGCCGGAGATGGTCAAGGATATGTTTCATCATTATCTGGATCAATGCATCGCCCATTTTGATATGATCTGGGATGCCGGCTATACTTTTGACAGTATTTACTGGCCTGATGATATGGGCTTTAAGAACACCCAGTTTTTTTCGCTAAGCATGTATCGTGATTTGCTTAAGCCTTATCAGAAACGAGCCGTTGCGTGGGCGCACAAAAAAGGAATTAAAGCGCATTTGCACTCTTGCGGCAACATCATGCCAATCGTCCCCGAATTGGTGGAGATTGGTGTGGACGCCTTGAATCCAATCGAAATAAAAGCCGGCATGGACGTGCATAAACTGAAACGCCTCTTCGGAGACAAGCTTGTTCTCCATGGTGGTATCAATGCTGTTTTATGGGATAAGAAAGATGAGATCATTGCCGAAATCGACCGGACGGTTCCAGTGCTGAAAGAAAATGGCGGGTATATCTTTTCTTCGGATCATTCTATTCCCAATTCGGTCAGCCTGGAAAATTTTCAGGCTATCGTCGCCGAAGTGAAAAAAGTCGGTGCCTATATCTAAGGCGTGCGGGCTTGGCATAGAAGAAAAGGAGAATAAGGAAATTTGCTTTGATAAAAATAAAGCGGGATATGTAGCGATCTGCATTTTACTCTTTACGGACTAACCGCAGTTCATTATGGATCAGGCTATCCTGAGCAAAGACAGCTGAGTGGTTGCCTGCCCCGAACTTGGTGTCGATTTCTACACGATAACCGGTTGTTGTTTTTTTGGTTGCAGGCTGGCGTTTCAAAATCAGCCAATCCGATACAGGCGGCCTTGATCAGTAACGGCATAAAGCGCACTGTCCGCTCCTGCAGTGACATCACGAAACCGCTGCCCTTCTGATTCCAGCAGGCGTTCTTCCCCGATGACGCGTTCGCCATCAAGAACGAGGCGAGCAATGTGCTGTCCACGCAAGCCGGCGATAAACAGGTTATTCTCCCATTCCGGCATGGTATCAAAAGGATAAAAGGTCATGCCGCTGGGCGCCAGAACGGGATCCCAGTAGTAGACCGGCTGCTCCATACCTTCTTTTTCGGTTAGCGCACCGGAAATGGGCTGGCCGGAATACTCGATACCATAACTGATGATCGGCCAGCCATAGTTGCGGCCGGGTTTTATGAGATTCAGTTCATCACCGCCGCGCGGCCCCATTTCGTTGAGCCACAGTTCGCCGGTCACCGGGTGAATGGCCAGTCCCTGTGCATTACGGTGACCATAGGAGTAGATCTCAGGTAGAACACTTGCCTGACCGATCCAGGGGTTGTCCGTGACCGGCTGCCCTTCGGTCGTGATATGCACGACTTTGCCATAGCCATTGTCAAGCGCCTGAGCCATGGGTCGTGTTGCCAGGTCTGAGCGTTCACCTGTTGAAACGAACAGGTTCCCGGATGGATCAAACACCAGACGACTGCCAAAGTGCATACCATTATCGTAATAGGGTATGGCACGCCAGATGACTTCCACCTGCTCCAGTGTTTTTTCATCATCTGAAAGGCGAGCGCGCGCGACAGCGGTTAATGAACCTTGAGTTGTTTTTTCAGCTAAGGTCATATAGAGCATGCGGCTGGTGGTAAAATCGGGCGCGGCGGTGATGTCAAGAAGACCACCCTGGTTGCGTGTATCAAGTGCCGGAAGGCTATTGATTGGAGCACTTAGATCACCACTCATGGTCGCGATACGGATGGTTCCGCCCTTTTCGCTGATAACCAGGCGGCCGTCCGGCAAGCCGGCAACTGCCCAGGGGCTGTTCAGTTCTGTCGTCAGAACCGTGACTTGATAAGACGAATCTGTTTTAACACCAGCAGCGCGGGTTTGTTCCGGAAAGAATGGTTCGTACAAGGTGTTAGGAGAATTGTTTTCCACCGGCGGCAACGGGATTTTTTCGGTTGGCCCTGTTTCTCCTGTGTTTGTCTCAGATGACGAGACCTGCGCTGCTGAACTGGTTTCCGGTGCGGATTTCGGGATTGTTGACTCTGATGGTGACGCGACTGCACAGGCTGTCAAGAGCAGAATTGCCGATAAGAGTACCGTAAGTTTCATGAGCGTTTTCATGCAATCATCTCCCTGTCTATCTTAAGTAAAGGATATAGGATGATGTGTTCTGACGCAGTTCTGCATGTTACGCGATGAACGTTTTCTGTGCGTTCAAGTGAAAAGTGATATGATGTTGCTGGTAGGACGCGTACTAGAAAAGATCTTTAAGCCAGGGCGAGAGCAGTTTTTTCAGCAAGATGGCCAGTAAAGCCGCGGCCAGGGCGAATCCGGCACCCGACAGGGCTAAAGTGCTTGATTGTGTCATGGCTAACCCCAACGCGATGCCGGCAGCTGGGGGGTGTTCTGTGTCTGTAATGACCATAAGGAAAGCAGCAGCTCCGACAGCAACGCCGGCACTCAGGCTGAGTGAGTGGATCGGGCAGCAAGCCAGACCGATCAGGGAGCACAAGACATTGGAGCCAATGACATTGCGGGGTTGGGCCGTTCTGTTGCCGGATAGGGCGAAAACAGTGAAAAATGTAGAGCCAATACTGGCCAGAACAATGATACCAATCAGTTCAGAAAACACAAAAAAGACCAGAAAGGTAAAAAAACCTGCCACCGCACATTGCCATATATAGTTCATCCAGTTGGTGCGCAAACGCCTGCTGATGATATAGGTTGTATTTATTTTATCTGACGTAGCCATCCCTCTTTTCGCTGCGTGGTGTGGCATGTTGTATTTGATACATCGCTGATATGCCACATCGTCCCTGATATTAGCACAATCGGAATAAATCTGCACACCTGGATTGTGATGCGATGTAGCTGCGCTGCTATGGCAATACCGGCTATTACGATATATCCTATCAATATATGTATATGTAATATTGCTTGCTCCTTCCGGTCTATATAAGTGAAAGACCTTCATGATATAGGCAGTCAAGCAAGACTGGCAGCATATGAGGAAGAGCATGGACGATCAAAGTATTATCGATCTTTACTGGAAGCGTGACCAGGAAGCTGTTCGCGAGACAGAACGGCAGTACGGCCGCTATTGTCATACCATCTCACTAAGGATTTTGCGTGTTCCGGAGGATGCTGATGAATGTGTAAACGACACCTGGTTGCGTGCCTGGCAGGCTATGCCGCCAGAACGTCCTCGCCGTCTGGCCGTCTGGCTGGGCCGCATTACGCGTAACCTGTCGCTCAACCGCCTGGAAGCCAATCAGGCCGGCAAAAGAGGCGGCGGCGAGGTTACGTTGTCCTTTGAAGAACTTGAACAATCCATCGGTGCAGTCGAAGGCAAACACCCGCTGCAGAAAGGCGTTCGGGTGGAATCTGCTCTAGACAGGATCGAGGCCAGGGAACTCGCTGTTGAGATAAGCGCATTTTTGTTATCTCTTCCTAGAAGAAAAAGAATGGCCTTTGTCGGCAGATACTATTATTTTGCTACATTAGATGAGATCGCAGAGACCACAGGCTTAAGCAAAAGGCATCTTTCGGTCATCCTTTACCGCATACGCCAGAATCTGATGATCCATCTCCAGGAAAGGGGCTACACCTGATGAAAGCAAAAAAACTGATTCATGAGATCGGTCAGATCGATGATCAGCTGATAACAGAATATGATGAAGCCTTTGATGCTGTTTATAACGAAAAGAATGATGATGCTTCTCTACAGCGAACCCGATTGGTGAAAGCGCGTTCCATCGGGAAAAATTGGCATAAGCTTGTCATAGCTGCTGCCTGCATCGTGCTGTTTGCTGTTGCCGGTCTTATCAGCGCGGACAAGCTTGGTTTGCTGCAGCTGCCCATTCGCGGAGGTGCTCAAAGCGGTGGCGCGGGCGCGAATGCCAATTTCTATATGTTCTATGAAGGTCCAGTTCTGCCGTTGTCTTTCCTTGAGGCACAAGCAGATCTGACCGTTGAGCGTAGTACGACTTATGACTTTCTGCCCTATACAGATACAACGGAGACATACGAAGTGGACACCATCCAGGGCAGGAAAACCCAAACTTTTACCAGCCACAGATCTGAAGCAAAGGTCGAGGACCGATACCTTCTCTATAACGACACAGATCAGGATATAATGGTTCGCGTTGCCTATCCTTATGCAGCGTCACTGAGCGAGCTGTTTGAAAAAACACCGCGCATGCTCTTGAATGGTCATGAGATCAGGCCGGATATTATGCCTGGACAATACAGCGGTGGTTTCACCGGCGCTATGGGTGCACGCGCGACTGAGCAGGAGCAGGCGCTCAACCTCTTAGAAATCGACAGCTGGCTCGGTTATCAGAAGCTTTTGTCCGATGGCAGCTACCTGTCAGAGGCATTAGCCGGTAAGACAGATACCGACCAGCCCGTGATCATCTATGAGTTTTCTGATTTCAATATTGAGAGCGGGGAGGGGCAGGCACCCAGTCTCGTGGTTAGCTATAAAGCTGCTGATGATGTCAAGGTTTTATCCTATGGCTTCCATGGTGCGTCATATCCTGGTCATGGCGTCTACCAGCAAGGCTTCTCGCTACCTGACGACAACAATCAACTTGTCGATCAGCGTTTTTGCCTCATTGTCCTGGGTGCTGATATCTCGGATATGAACACCCAGGGATACGGGAATATGGGCTGGGACAAGGGCACCGAAATGGAAATACATACCCATGTAACCCGATACGAAACCACATTGAAAGCTATTTTCCAGGAACTGTTGATTCATCATTATAGCCAGTATGACAGCTATTTCGGTCTCAAGGGTGCC
>JAAYLM010000365.1 GCA_012521915.1 Oscillospiraceae bacterium
ATTTGGTCTCCGCTTCATCAAGATGCGGCAAATGGCAGCGGATATCCAGGCGCTGAAGGACAGCTGTGTAAACCTGTTTTCTGAGCTTATCCCATATTTCGGTTTGGCCGACCAGGATCAGTGATAGCGGACTCTCCGAGTCCATTTTTTGGTTGAGCAGAAACCGGATTTCTTCAAACATCTCCCGGTCCAGAAGGTGAGATTCATCGATAATGACAACCGGCTTAAGCCCATAAACACCCCGCATCAGTTCCACTTCCCGGTGTAACAGCCGTCGGGCATCGCCCCGGTAAAAGCGACCCTGCGCGCCCAGCTGCTCAAGAAGACCATTGTAAAAGTGCCTGGGTGTGAGCTTGGAATCAGCCAGATAAAGGATCTTATAGGCGTTGTTCTTTTCAAGTTCCGCTGTCAGTTTGCGAATAATCGTTGATTTGCCGGTACCGCAGTCACCGGTCAGCAGGGCAAACCATTGCCGGCTGGCGGCAGTCTTTAGTCTGGCAATCACTTCATCGGTCTTATGACTGCTGAAAAGCGAATCTGCATCAATACCGCGCGTAAAGGGCGTTGTTGAAAAGCTGTAAAATGATTCAAACATTAAAGATCCTCCCATACGTCTTTATAGGAAATCGCTGTCTGGGCCAGATCTCTGTGCTTTTTATACTGTTTGGCCGCGGCATCCAGCTCGCGTGATGTTTCAGGCTTAACCTTGTCCGGCAGCGGTATCCTTTTTCTGGGTGCGCTGTAGGCGGTTATGACTAGCGGTTTTATCTTCCTGGGCTCAAACCCCTCGTGGAAAACTTCGATTTCATCGGGATTATCCGGCCTGAACGCCACATCTACTTTCATGCCGATGAGGTCCTGACCGGCTTCCCAGAGGATACTTTTAAACGAAAGACACCCCGTTTTGTCAACCAGTCTCTTTTCGGTGAAAACAAAAGCGTAATCGAGCTGTTCCTTGCTGGCCCAACGCAGATTCTTATTATCCTGTTTGAAAACAGTCAGCGGTGTTTGGCCCTCTAGTGCTGAATGCGGCTTGTTATGGTATAACTCCTGCAGCCAGATATCAAGATAGTGCTGCACCTCAGCAGCGTTCTGCGGGCTTTTGAGTTTGACCTCTGCGACAAATGTATCTAAATATTTGTTTATGACCTCAACTTTTCCTTTTGCGCTTGGAGCTCTTGGTTTCGCCGTTAGTTTTTTAATACCAATCTTAGCGCACACCTGTAATATATGCTTGCTGACGTACTGACTGCCGTGGTCGGTGAAAATCCGGTCGGGAATACCATAACGTTCAATGGCATGCCGGAAACTGGCCAAGACGTTATGCGTATCCTGCTGCGCATATACTTTGCAGGCAACCGCGACCCGGGTAGCGTCATCGATAATAACTGAGGCATAGATCTGCTGTGCTTTTCTCTGACTGTTTTCCGGCAGAACCAGTAAGTATTTCAGATCCATCTGCCATAAATCGTTGCGGTGTGTCCGCTGGAACCGCCGGGCGGCACCAGCGCCGGTACTGTGATACATCCTGAGCTGCCGGGAATTATACCCGCGTTTCATCAGGTGATCCTGCAAAGTAGACCTTTTTATCTGACCGGGTTCCACCAGCCCCTCCATTTCCAGGATGGTGATAATCTGACGAATGCTGCGGGTAGGCACTTCCCGGCGCAGCATCACCGCTTCGTCCACGATGCTTTCTGTCACGGAACTGTTCGAGTTTCCCGGTTTACTCTTGGGCAATAGCCCCTGATACCCCTCGTGCTGATATGAAAACAGCCAGCGCCGCAGGGTGCGCTCAGAAATATGCTCACGCTCGCTGATCTGCTTTAGAAGAAGGGTATGCTTGCCAGGATCCACTTCACCATAAAGAAGCGGACCCAGAATCTCGATGCGTTTGGTCGCTACATCGTCCGGATTATGTGTTTTCCCCATTGGTTTTCCTCCATTTCGGTCTTTTTATCCGACTATAGAGGACTTTTCAATTACCTGTAATGCCCATACGGGTGGGATGGCCAAAAACCGCTGTTGACGGCGGCTCTGACCAGCAAACAAAAATCCGGCTCTTTTTTCGGGGACGCAAAACCAATTAAAACAAAACAATTCCAGACACAAACTAAAGCTGTCTTTATCTGTCTGTACCATCTTCTGATCTTTTTGATGGTTCGCTCTTCGTTTGGTACCTGTACAGCATCGCCGCTGATAACTGCCACAATTACTTTTGCTTCATAGCGCTTGTACGGCAGTAGAATATTGGGCAATTCCAGATGTAGTTTTCCACATGCCTGACAGCGTAAACGTCTCAAGCTGTATCGATTCACTTCTTCGCTGCTAATTGCCTTGCGGATCCGGCGGTCATAATGCTTCAGGTTTCCTTGGCAGATTGGACAACAAAGCGTCTCCGTCCCCGTCACGATAAACAGTGTTTTTCACTATCCCAGTTTTTCGCATACCGTGTTACAATAACCATGTACTCGACTTTGTACAAAGACCTCGGGATGCTCCAGTTGCTTTGGAGCTACTAAACCCGGGGTCTTCTTTTTCCTCTCCAATACTTTTAATTGGACATTATATTCGGCTATTCATTCACAGGCAAGGCCGGTAGCTAAGAAACCTTTTATCTCGGCTCAAGCAGCAGCATATCTATTGATGAAAAAATCTCCAGGCAAAAGGAAGTAGTTTCCGCTATGAAAGATAAGTATGATTCAGCGCTTAACGAGCTAAACGCTTTGATGAAAAA
>JAAYLM010000366.1 GCA_012521915.1 Oscillospiraceae bacterium
GCAACGTTGAGTTATGGACGCAACACCGCCCGCCAGATTGCCTTTGTCCGCCGTTTCCTCATGAAAGACGGCAGCTTCCGCACCAACCCCGGCCGGCGCAACCCACAGATCGACCGCCCGGTCGGTGATCCCGACGAAACCGTACAGCTGCTGCGCATCACCAGGGAAGAAGCCGACGAGATTTTGCTGGTCAATTTCCAGGTGCACCCGGATGTCATCGGAGGCAACTTGTTCTCCGCTGATTATCCCGGCTTTGTGCGCAAGACCCTGGAGGATGCCCTGGATGACGTGCGCTGCGTTTACTTTAATGGCGCGCAAGGCGACACCAACCACATCAATGTCAACGCGCCGGAATGGGACGCCAACGGTGGTTACGAACATGCCAAACATATGGGGCGGAGCATTGCCGGGGCAGTTCTGCAGACGTACGGCAAAACGCAGGCGATTGACGCTGGGAAAATTCGTTTTGCTGCCAGCTGCCTGCAGGTTCCGGCCAACAAAGATCCGGAGAAAACCGCGGAAGCGGAACGGATTGTGCAGCTGCACGAAGCAGGACGCGACAAGGAACTGCCGGAAACCGGCATGGGCATCACGACCCTGGTTGCTGAAGCCTACCGCATCAAGCGCCTGAATGCCGGACCGGACCTGATCCCGCTGCCCCTGGTTGCCGTCAGCTGCGGTGATTTTGCCATCACCGGAGCGCCTGGTGAGCCTTTCACGGCGGTGGGACGCACCGTCAAAAACAATTCGCCCTTTGCGGCCACTTTCTACTGCTGCTGCGCCAACGGTTATGAAGGCTATTTTCCGACCCGGGAAGCCTATGCTGAAGGTGGCTACGAAGCTAAAAGCGCGCGCTATAAAGCCGGCGTCGCGGAGCAATTGATGGAAGCCGGTACCAGCCTGCTGCGACAGCTGCACGAGGACGCATAAAAGCGCCGCCAGAGACGTAGACGCCAAGGAACGCACATGACAGAAGGGATGCCCGCAGCAAAGGCCAGCTGGCCCCCTCCACAGAATTTGATAACAGGGGTGTCCGCAGGGAAGACCAGCGGGCGCTCCTGTTTTTTCTCTTGTCAAAGCACCCTCAAACTGCTAAAGTGCAGACAGAAGGAAACGAGAGGTGACCCAAGCCGTGAAACGCCTGATTGACTATATCATCGCCCTGACCAATCTGTATGGCATTGTGTCCAAGCAGCTTTTGCTGGATATTTACAACGGGCAGAATGAAGAGCAGATCAGCCTGGCGGATATCGAACAGCAGCTGAAAAACCCCGATGCGGAACTGGAACAGAATTTCATCTATCCCTACCGCCATTCTTTCGCCCACGAGTCCCTGATAGAATTTGACGAGTGCGAGCAGCTTCTGGTCAAGCAGGCCGGAAAACCCCATTATATACCTGAGCAAGCAGAGCTGCTCAACTATGTTGACGAATACTATGTCGAAAAAACTGAAAGCTACGACAAGCTGCTGGCCTATATCCGGCAACATTTCTATCCGGACAACGAGACCAATGCCACGGAACTGATGGAAGACATTCTCTTAACGCTGCAGGACGAATACAACATTGAAGCGGTGCTCTTCGAATTTACGCGGCGGAAGCTGGGCGTTGAGCAAGAAGATCAGCTGAATGACCTGCTGCGTCTGATCAACGACCAGTATAACAATACACGTCTTTGGGAAAACTGCGGGCATACACCCAAGGAACTCTATGAGCAGTTTGATAAGCCGCACCTCTCGCCCCTACCGAAAAACCGCCGGCCGGCCGACATCTACGACATCCGGACCGGCAGCAAGATCGGGCGGAACGACCCCTGCCCCTGCGGCAGCGGCCGCAAGTATAAGCACTGTTGCCAGGGAAAACAGGATGCGGAGAAGGAGACGGAGGAGTAGGAGGAAGGTCTTGGTATGATATTTAGCTCTGAAGTATCGCCGGTCAACATGTCTATATTAGCAGGCGGCTCTTTTGAGGGCTGATCTTAGCTGGCCAGGATCACCAGTGCAGAGCGACATTTTCACAAAAAAGGCAGCTGACCCGATGACGGGCAGGGAACGAATCGTCATGCGTCTGCGTCAAAAGGACAAATCAAATTGAAGAGGTGTAACATCATGAAGAAATGTATCCTTTTATTTTTGACTGTCGTTCTTGTTTTGAGCCTGATGGCCTGTTCATCTGCGCCGACCTCTGGTACAAGCGATAATCTGGAAGGGGACCTCGAGGATATTCTCGCGTCCGTCTATGAAAACGCTGACCTGGATGGCTATTTTGCCGAGTTTGTCGTGGACGGCCTGTATGTGCAGGAGATCAATGAGGAAAACATCGAGTATCACCTGGGCAGCAAGGCAATCACCTACAAGGAAGCCATTGCTTCTGAACCGGTTATGTCGACATCCGCCTACTCGCTTTGTCTGGTCCGGGTAGAAGAAGGCGCGGAAATTGAGTCGATCATGAGCGAGATTAAAGACAATGTCGATCCCATGAAATGGGTCTGTGTCGGTGTTGATCCGGCCAACATCTTTGTCGACCATGTCGGTGATGTGATCATCCTGATCATGAGTGATGAACAGGGCGACAAGCTGATGGACAGCTTCCTGGCGCTGGGCGCATAAGCAGATGCTTTTCTCAAGCATCGGTTTCCTTTATTATTTCCTGCCCCTGGTGCTTGCCCTCTATTACCTGGCTCCCGCGAAACTGAAGAACATGGTTTTGCTGGGAGCCAGTCTCTTTTTCTACTTTTACGGCGAGCCGGTTTTTGCGGTGTTGATCCTGGCTTCATCCGTGCTGGGCTATGTTCATGGCCTCTGGATCAGTCGTTGTCAGACCCAAAAAACGGCACGCCTGGCGTTGGTTTCGGCTGTCGCCAGCGGACTTTTTTTTCTGATCCTGTTCAAGTATGCCGATTTCATGATCATCAACCTGAACCGGATTCCCGGACTGGCTTTGCCCTTGCCCGGACTGCGCCTGCCGATCGGCATCAGCTTCTACACCTTCCAGATCTTGTCC
>JAAYLM010000367.1 GCA_012521915.1 Oscillospiraceae bacterium
CATCCATACACGAACGAGTCGGAACATCCTCAATGATTGACTTTACATCAAATGTAAAAATCCATGTTCATACATGCAACATTTTGGAAAAAGAACGAGTCTAATAAGACGAGGGGACAAAAATGATCAAGGAGAACATCAGATGTCGCGTAGCAAGGTGAGAAGTATAGCAGAAGAATCGATCAAGGAAACCCCGGATCAGGCTGTGGAACGGTGGATGGATGAGTATGGCGATAGCTTGTTGCGGCTGTGCTTTATGATGATGGGCGACAGGGGTTTGGCAGAGGATGCAGTACAGGAGGTGTTTTGGCGGGCATACAACAAATATCATACTTACCGTGCGGACGGCAGCGAGCAAGCGTGGTTAAGCGCAATCGCTATGAACTATTGTCGAAGCCAACTGAGAAAAGCCCGCTTAAAACCAGATAATGCAGCAAGTGCCCTGGACAGTGTACCCGATGTATCAAGCCCCGAAGAGAAAGCAGGTGATACTGTGATAGAAGCAGTCATGAACTTATCATCAAAATACAGAGAATCCATTTTGCTGTACTACTATCAGGGTTTCAAAGTTAGAGAGATTGCGCTGATGCTTCATGTTCCTGTCGCAACCATAACCGCACGTTTACGGCGCGCAAGGGAAAAGCTGAAGAATGAGTTGAAGGAGTGGTACGATGAATAAGCATAATACCAGTTTTGCGAATCATGTGAATAGCAGGCTTTCTGCCTTACGAATGACTGAAGATCTAAAAGATAAAATTCGCAATAGAATGACGGAGGACAGCTTCGTAAATATTGCTGACAAACGTCTACCAGCCCTGAGCATGACAGAGGATATAAAACAGAATGTACTTAATAGAATCAAAGGCAATACTTTTGCTGATCAAGCAAATGAAAGACTATCCGGCATGCAAATGACCGAAAACATGAAACACAAGGTGCTTAGCAGAATAAGACAGAGCCTTGTTTCCGGCTACACACTCGGACACATTCCCCTCAGAACGGCAGCAGTACTGGTTCTCCTGTTAATGACTGCTACAGCATTCGCATTAACTGATGGATTCGGCATCTTCAGCCTCATGAGTCATGTTCTCCCAAATTTGGGCAATGTTCAGGAACAGGCACAAGGCATGGTTCAAAAAGAATTGGCTGAACATAGTTTTGAGCATGTAGATGTCAAGGTAACCGAGGCTGTGTACGATGGGAAATACATTCACGTTGCCTACTCTGTCCGCGATAGGGACGCGACAGAGCCCTTTACACAGGATGATGTAGATGGATTATCTGACTACCATAGTTTCGATGCCGCTGCTAAAGACAATGTATCATGGCAAACACTTGATTGGATTGAGGTGGATGGGGTTAACTACTATCCTCTCGGCTATTCAGGCAGTATCGCCGGCCCTCAACCGGGAGAAGTTGTTTCTTGGGTTCAGTTCGACCTCACTGGCGCTGTTTTGAATGATACCTTTAGTGTTCATTTACCGATTGTTTGGAAAGATAGCCCAGAGGAGCTAGATTTCACCATGAGGAAGGGTGGGTTACAGGGAGTATATAATCTGGACGTACCACAGGATACTCGCGTCGGCAATCATATCATTCGCATACAAGAAGCTCTGTTTACCCCCATCCGTATATACTTCCGTACTGAACTCATTTTTGATGCGGGCGTACCGATGGATGAAGTTGCCGAGTTGACATGGAAGTGGATGGATGAAGCAAAATTGACGGATCAAAATGGAGATAATCCTCTGTTGATCGCAGATTGGGCAGGCGGCTTTACAGGGGATAATCATGCATGGGTGAAAAACATGAAAGGGGAGTATGAAGATCAAATAGTTGACCCAAGCAAACCTGTAAGTGGTATTTTGTTCCACGAGTTCATCCCGTTGGAGAGTTACCCTGATTTCTTACGCTTCGGTATCGGTGAGGATAGTGTTCTGATCACTCACATAAAACCGGACTAGTAAGACATACAAAGAAAACTCTATGTAGTTGAAGCACATAGCCTTTCCGCAAAAATCTCAAAACACAAGGGGGCTAAATCAATGGAAAATCGAACTGTCTTTCATTTCTATGTTGAGCTGGATGATTATGTACCCGCAATGTGGCGCAGAATTCAAATTGCTTCTGATTTCTCTCTCGCTCTGCTCGGAAATGTCTGTCGGCTACTATACGAAATGAATGAAGACAAGAGTTCTTTTTTTGAAGTTCCTGTCCTGGATAACATGCTGCAATATGAGCAGAAAATATCCCCCGGCATTACACGATCTCAGGTATCTGAAATCATGTACAGCAGGGGCAAAGAAGAATTAGTGTTTTATCGTTATATTGACGACGACGATAATGATGCCGACGGAGAGTACAATGGTATCATATTTGAGCAATGTGATTTCAGCATCGACAGTGAAAAATATGCGCCATCCCTCCCCACCCATGACGCAAAGATGAAACCTATACGTCATGCTGTGGAACATTCGGGAGATATCATGTTCTATCACTACGAGTTCAATTGTGGTGGGTGGACACTGAAACTGAAGCTTGAAAAACTTATTGAGGTCAATGAGGAAGATGATATTGATTTGCTCGTCGTGCTTGATGGAAGAGGATATGGGATTATTGAAGAGTGTAATGGGCCAACAGAGCTTTCAAGGCTCGTCAAGGCATATCGTAATAAGAACAACCCGGATCATTCCGAAGCCCGTTATCTCATCGGGAGTAAAGGCGTATCTCCTACAAAGTTTGATGTTGAGGCAAAGAACAGAAGTATCATTCATCAGTTTGGCAAGCAGGGCCTGTGGTCCCCCACAGGCTCATTGCTTGTTGGTGACAGCGCCCCCAATCCCCTTTAATCGTGTAATGACATTACACGGCTGCGCGCTCTTACAGAGCGCTTTTTACGGGCAGTTTATCCTGTACTCCATACTGCCTTATACACTTCTTGCGAAAAAAGTATTCTACTCTTCTTTGATCTGCAACCTTTTGGCACCTCGCCCACCTATATTAGGTGTAAGGACAAAGAAGGAGGTAATGTAGTTTGACGAATCATCATCACACATCGCTACATGAACTCTTCTTTGCTCACTTGAAACATTAGCCCTTAACTTCTTGATTTTTACCGTCGGTGCACAGACGTAGCAAATAGATGATGAGCCATAC
>JAAYLM010000048.1 GCA_012521915.1 Oscillospiraceae bacterium
GGATAAGGCGCCTTCTCTTGACCCGGCCGACTGATTCAGCGGATCTTCCGGTTTTTCTCGGAACAGCCAGTTCAGGAGCACCTTGTCGCCGCCACCATGGCTACCGGTCGCCTTTGGCACATAATGAACCGTTTTCTCATTATCCGGCGTGTAAATTGTAATTTTCTTGGGCTGGTCCGCGTCAGGGGCCCGATCGGAAAACTCCTGGGCCTCAAGCCGGCCTTTGGTGCCGTTGATGGCAACTCGCCAGCCCTCATAGGGCATATAGGCATTGAGTGAATAGGTCATCAGGACACCATCTGTATACCGGACGGAGAGCGACATGTTATCGTAAATATCGCTGGGTGCGAACACGCACTGGTCGCGCATGTACCCATCGATTTTTTCTGGTTCAAAGTACATCTTATTCAGGAAATCATCACTGTGCACACCATTCAGGTCGTCGAAACCGGACATAACAAACTCACAGCTTTTCCGGTACGGACATTTGCTGCAGCGCTCCGCCCGCTCTTCTCTTTTCGGGCCATAAAAACTCAGTTCACCGTTTGCATAGACCTTGACTGGTTCTTTTTCAATCCACCAGTTGATCAGGTCGAAATGGTGTGTTGCCTTCGTGACCAGCAGACCACCACCGTTTTTCAAAAATTTATGCCACCTGCGGAAATAATCAGCACCGTGATGCTGATCAAGCAGCCATTCAAAATCCACACTCAGCACCTGGCCGATCGCACCGCTGCGGATAATCTCCTTGATCCGCTTGGCAAAGGGCATGAAACGGCAGTTGAATGTTACGATGATCTTGCGGTTGTTGCGCTTTTCCGCTTCGAAAATTTCTCTCGTTTTCTCAGCATCAATAGTCATGGGCTTTTCGCAGATAACATCACAGCCGCAATCAAGAGAACGCACCACATATTCATGGTGAAAGCTGTCCATGGTTGTGACGATGACCGTGTCAGGGCTGGTATCCTTGATCATCTGGTCGAAATCCGTGTAGACGGGAATCGTTTTGCTGTCATCAACACAATCACGCACAAACTCAGCGCGCATCGGGTTGATATCGAAGATACCTGCCAATACGGCGATATCTGCGTAATCATGTACAATATTTTCGGCATACATTTTGTAGCCGCGGCCGCTTGCTCCACATAGAACATACTTCTTCATCATTTTCTCTCCTTACAATATCCCTTGGGATTATATCCTTCCTATTTTGTCGAAGACAGTGCTTAGCCCTGCCCGGACAGCCATTGTGCATTATAGTCCATCATGTCTTGAACAACAGCCCGCACCCTCCGGAAATCCTGCACCAGCGGATCGATCGCCAGGGCAGCGACCAGCTTGTCTGCGTTCCATTCAACAGCGGCTTCCATGAACAGCTCCTCACGCAGAACTGTAGGGCGGACAATGGCTTCTACCGCTTTGGGCATGGGGTTGGCTATAGCCGGATGAACGCCGGTACCATCCAGTGTAGCGAAAGTCTCAACAACGACATCAGCCGGTAGTTCGCGCACCTGGCCCAGATTACGGTAATTCACAACGTCATACATCTGGCGGCCACCTTCCAGTGCTTCTACAGCTCTGTGGATAATCTCATCACCATGAATCTCTGACGGCATTTCTTTTTTCTCCAGCGGCTCAACAATCATGTTGCGCAACCTTTCAACAGACGCCGGACGGTCAGCCAACCGGTCATACGCCATGCCGAAGAATGCCCTGTTCTCCTCATTCCCTGTCGTCTGGTAATAAAACTCTGCACAGTGCTCATCACTTAAGCCCGGCATGTGCCCCAGGATATCCCAGAGAATGAAACGAATGCGCTGGTTTTCCCTGCCGGCGAATGGATCATCAAAGGTTATGCTGCTTTTACCCTCCCAAGCAGCTTCAATCATGCCTTTATCGCGCATGATCCGCAAAGCATCCTGTCCCTTGAAGCAGATATCCGTCAGGAAAGAACAGTGATCGACACCGGTTACGGAAAAACTGACATCAGCCATGCTGTCTGCCCCGAAATAGGGCAGCAGAATGTCCAGATGGTTTAAAATGCCATGACAAAAGCCCATGGCCTGAATATTTTCATACTTTTGCACACAGCGCGTTAGAGCGGTTAATGGATTGGTTACGTTCAACAGCATGGCTTGCGGACACAAGCGTTTCATTTTACGGGCATAGCGCAGAAATTCCGGAACATGTCGGATGGTCCGGCTGGCGCCAGCGATACCGGATTCACTGCCTTTGACATTGTAAAACCCATGGCGGCGGGCAATATGGTGGTCTTCCATCTCCGCAGCCAGGCCACCGTGGGAAATGGCGATGACTACGTAATCGGAGCCTTCAAGGGCAGCATCTTCATTCATCGTCGTGCTAAGGGTGACCGCTTTTTCCGGATGCCTGCTGTTGTACCAGGAACAATAGGCATAGACATGCTCCAGTGCCTGCTTATTGATATCAAAAAGGCAAAGCTCTGTTTCTGTATGGAAAAAATCATTGTTAAAAAAGGTGGCGAAGAGACCGGGCGCCCAGGAGTATGATCCGCCACCGACCAGTGTGATCTTCCTTTTCATACGCTTAACCTCATTCCCTAGGGCCATATAGCCTATGCTTTGGCATATCCGGTCAGGAAACCGGTGTATTCATTGAAAAAGAATTCAGCCGTTTTGGTCATGAACACGCAAAGCTCAGATTCCGTGAAGGCAAACTGCATCCTCAGTGTGCCGAGATGGTCGTCGACTGAATAGAGTGTGGCCATCAAAACATGGTCATCAACCCAGGCACCTGCCGCGATGCACTGATAGTGGCGGTCCAGTGTCCCGATACGTTTACCACTGTATTTTTCCGGAAATTGTTGAGCTGCATAATGGCCCATGCCTAGTGTTATCTGATGTGTTCCCGTCGGATTTTCATATTGGATGACGCATTGATCATCTTGCCAGGTAAAACGCATCCACTTGAATCCGGAACGATTGGCTTCAAATTCATAGGTTTTCCCTGCGAACAGCATGGATCGGCTGGATGTATTCGCACCTTCAGGCAGGGGAATGGACAGATTGGCCAGGCGGTTCTGTAGTTGCGCCACACTGGCAGTGTCTTCCGGAAGCGCCTCATCCTGCATGCTGCCCAGAATCTGATGAAAAGCATCAACCAGGAGATCTTCCGCCCCACTGAGCATTTGTGTATCCGCGGTTGTTACCATGATGGCATCTTTCTCCGGCATACAGAAAGCAAACTGGCTCCCCATGCCGAAACAGCCAAAGCCACCATTCATCATACCCCAGAACTGGTAACCGTAACCATATGCGTTTCCACAGCTGGTACGCGCCACAGCGTTGTTGATCCGAGGGGTTGTTGCCGCTTCCATATAGGCCTGACTGACCAGCTGTTTACCGTTCCAGGCCCCTTTATTGAGGCACAGCAGGGCAAACCTCGCCAGGTCGCGCGGCGTGCAAAGAATCCCTGATCCTGTCCAGGAGCGTCCTTCAGGTGTTTCGATGCATGTGGCATCTTCAGAAAACCCGATCTCATCAAGCACCGGACGCATGTATTCCAGCATCGGCTTGCCAGCCAGCTTTTCTACAATGGCGCACAGCACGGTGGTTCCGGCTGTGTCATAGTGGAAAATTGTTCCTGGTTTATGTTTGGGTTTCGCATCGGTGAAAAAAGTCTCAACGAAATCTTTGGACTCAAAGCTGTATGAATTTGTTTCATTCTGTGTCGCCATCATGAGCAGGTGCTCAACGGTCGCTTCCAGCGTGCAGGGATGCGGGTTTTCCGGAAGATATTCGGGAAAAAAGCTGGCAACTTTATCATCCAACCTGAGTTTTCCTTCATCAACCATCATACCGACGGCGACAGATGTGAAGCTCTTGCTGACAGAATACATGCGGTGAAAACGATTCTCATCGAAAGGCGGCCAGTAGCCTTCAGCGGCGATCTTGCCGTGTCTGAGTAAAAGAAAACTGTGCATCGGAAGTTGCTTTTCCTGCACCTGATCGAGAAACCTGTTGATTGACTCAGACGGAATACCCAGATATTCAGGCGAAACAAGACTCAGGTTGTTTTTTTTCATGTCATATCCTCCAACAATACATCATGCGGCTTATTGCCACCCAGTCGGTCTGCGCTTAACTGACAATATCCAGTTATTCTGCGGTCTCATCGATCTGTCATCAGCGATCATCGCACTGAAAGACCATGAAGGCGCACGATCTTTACATCTGCAGAGTATAACCAGGCCAGATGCATAGGCCCAATATATAAAAAGGTATTACACGTCTGCAAATAAGTCAATAAGGATCCATCATGTTGTCAGAAACACCAGCGACAAACATAGAATAATTCATAGAACAATTCAGCAGTTTACAGCTTTTATTTGCGTTGACAGACAATCTGATGCTCGCTATAATGTTCGCATATGTTTAGCCTTTGTAAACTATTTGTTTAGTTATTATGAATGGCTCACAACCGGCACCAGATCTGCAAAACGGCTGAGACGGCAGGAGTGGTCCAGTGGAAGGACAGGCTGTGAATATTGGTGAAAAAATAAAGTACTTGCGACTGGCCAACAAATTGACACAGGAAGAGCTGGCTGACCGGTGTGAATTATCCAAGGGGTTCATCTCGCAGGTGGAACGGAACATTACATCACCTTCCATTGCCACGTTGATGGATATCCTCTCCTCTCTGGGAACAGATCTGACACGGTTTTTTCAGGAAGACCCGGACGAGAGAATCGTCTTCAGCCGGACTGATTATGCAACCAAGTGTGACGCGGATCGAGGGAACCACATCTGCTGGCTGGTACCCAATGCCCAAAAAAACGCGATGGAACCCATTCTGCTGACCCTTGAGCCGGGAGGATCCTCCTCTCCTGACAAACCACACGAAGGTGAAGAATTTGGCTATATACTGGAAGGCTCTGTGCAGATTCATCTGGGGCAGCGTATCATCAGGGCCCGTAAAGGCGACAGTTTTATAATCCATCCCAGAGAACCACATGTTGTGGTAAACAACAGCAAGCGACGCGCACGTGTTCTCTGGATTTCGACACCACCAAGTTTCTAGAGGGAGTGATACAGTTAATGGACTCATGGTCAAAGCAGCATATCCGTCAAAAAACGGAACCGCAAAATGATGCCAGGCAATACCTGCAGGATGACACCGGGTCAGCGCACATCATTGAGGTTTTGAAAATCAATAAATCGTTTGGCTCTACACAAGTGCTGAAAGACATCACCTTCTATATCCGCAATAATGAGTTCATCACACTGCTGGGACCCAGTGGTTGCGGTAAATCGACCACACTGCGGATACTGGCCGGTTTTGAACAGCCAGATTCCGGTGACGTTTTCTTTAACGGGCAGAGCCTGCTTCGCATACCGCCCTACAAGAGGCAGGTCAATACGGTTTTCCAGCGATATGCCCTGTTTCCCCACCTCAATGTATACGACAACATTGCCTTCGGCCTTTCAATTAAAAAAATTGCGAAAGATGAGATCCGCAGCCGTATCGGCCAGGCTTTAAAAACCGTTGACCTGGAAGGATACGCTGACCGCTGGATTGATCAACTGTCCGGTGGTCAAATGCAGCGTGTCGCTATCGCCAGAGCCATCGTCAACAAGCCTAAGGTTCTGCTGCTGGATGAACCACTTGGTGCCCTCGATCTGAAAATGCGCAAGGAAATGCAAATCGAGCTCAAGGATATGCAGCGCAGCCTGGGGATCACCTTTGTCTATGTGACACATGATCAGGAAGAAGCCCTGACCATGTCCGATACCATCATCGTCATGAAGGAAGGGCGGATCCAGCAGATTGGCACGCCCACTGACATATATAATGAGCCTCGCAATGCTTTCGTCGCCGATTTCATCGGGGAAAGCAATATTATCTCCGGCCGTATGTCAGACGATTACATCGTCACCTTTGCCGGCAGAACCTTCACCTGTATCGATAAACGTTTCCCTGACGAGGACGTCGATGTTGTCATCCGTCCAGAAGATATTCAAATGACCAGTCCGACTGATAACACCATCAACGGTGTCGTCACATCAGTTGTTTTCAAAGGGGTCCACTATGAAATGCTGGTGGCGTCCGGCACATATGAGTGGATGATTCAGAGCACCGACCGCTACGAAGAAGGCAGCGCGGTAGGTTTGACCTTTGATCCGGAAGACATCCATGTCATGGCAAAATCAGATGACTCACCAGACAGGCGCAAACCCGATAAGCCGGCGGATGGATTAAATACCGAGGGGGTGGATAACTGGTGAAATCCTTAAGACGCCTTGCCTATCCCTATCTGCTCTGGATTGCCGTCTTTACGCTGGCACCGCTGCTGCTGGTGGCCTTTTATGCCTTCACAGCCTATGATGCCTCAGGCAGGCTTTTTGTCACCTGGCAAGGCTTTTCCCGCGTTTTCTCCACAGCGGACACGGTGGCTTTAAATCTTTTTTCCTTGAACAGTTTATTTGGCATTGATTTGCAGGTACCGATCTATGTTAATGTCTTTGCCAAATCTCTGGAAATAGCTTTGTTCAGCACCGTGATCTGCCTGCTGCTCGGTTATCCCGCCGCCTGGCTTCTGGCCAAGCGCGCTAAGAGCCGGAAAAAGAACAGCAACCTTCTGCTCTTTCTTTTTGTCATGCCCATGTGGATGAACGCCTTGCTTCGAACCTATGCCTGGCTGGCTTTGCTGGAACCGCGCGGGATCATCAATACCTTCCTCGGTTTTCTCAATATTGCGCCCATTCAATTTCTTTACAATGATTTTGGCATTGGACTGGGCATGGTCTACAATTATCTGCCCTTCATGGTCCTGCCAATTCAGTCGGTGCTGGTAAAAATGAGCACGAGTGTGATTGAAGCTGCAGAAGATCTGGGTGCTAACCGCCTGCAAATTTTCTGGCGGGTCATTCTGCCTTTAAGCATGCCGGGAATCATGTCAGGTATCAATATGGTCTTTATGCCGGCTATGACAACATTCCTGATCCCGGATTTGCTGGGCGGCGGCCGGTATCTGCTGATCGGCAATGCCATAGAACGTCAGTTTATGGTCTCACGCGACATGACAACCGGTTCAGCGCTCTCTATCCTCCTGCTTGTTTTCGTCCTGGCCAGCATGCGTGTCCTCACACGCTATGAAAAAGAAAGCGGCGAAGGAGGGCTCCTCACATGATCCGCAGATTGCCCGGTCGCCTGTACATGACCCTGATTTTCCTGTTTCTCTATGCCCCGGTGTTTGTCCTGATCATCTTCTCATTTAATGCGGCAAAGTCCCGTGCCGTATGGGGTGGCTTCACACTGGAGTGGTATCGGAAACTTTTCGAGAACCGTGACATCATGAACGCTCTCCGCGTGACCTTGACGGTCGCTTTTATCTCAGCCATCGTGGCTACCCTGATCGCCACCATCACCTGCCTGGGCCTTGATGCCATGAAACGCCGTTGGCGGCAAGCCATCATGACGATCACCTATATACCAAATGTCAGTCCGGACCTGGTCACCGGCATATCCTTAATGCTGCTTTTTTTCTTTGTCCGCATACAAACAGGGTTTGCCACACTCCTGTTGGCGCATATCGCTTTTAATATTCCTTACGCCATCCTGTCCATCTCCCCAAAACTGCGTCAGCTTGACCGCAATTTGTTTGAAGCAGCTCTTGATCTGGGTTGTAAACCGGCTCAGGCGATCTGGCGAGTTATTCTGCCGGAAATCATGCCAGGCATTGTAACAGCCTTGATTTTGACTTTTACACTTTCCATAGATGATTTTGTCATCAGTTATTTTACTGCAGGCAACCAGATCTCTACGCTGGCCATCACCATCTACTCCATGGCCAGAAAAAGTGTGAACCCCCAGATCAATGCCTTGTCCACCTTGTTGTTTGTTGCCGTGCTGGGCTTGTTGCTGCTGGTCAACAGCCGGAGCGGCCGGGAAAAAAAGGATTCATTAGGAGGTAATCGTTCATGAAAAAAACAATCATCCTGCTCATCATCCTCAGCCTGCTTCTGTTAGCCATACCAACCGGCTGCAGCCGTGACGAACGGGAACCATTGGTCATTTACAATTGGGGTGAATATATTTCACGCGAAAATGACACGTATACCTTGTATGGTCGTGATTACCCTATTGAAGATGTTATCAAGGCTTTTGAAGCTGCCTACCCCCAGTACAAGGTCACTTATCTGACTTATGATGACAATGAAAAAATGTATCCTAAACTTGAAAAAGAGAGCTATGATGTGATTGTCCCTTCAGACTATATGGTTATCCGACTGATCAATGAAGGAAAGCTGCAGCCGGTCGACATGGCTAAACTGCCCAATGTTGGCCGTTATCTTGATCCTCGCCTGAAGAAAATCGATCTGGCTGAAGATCCGGCGCTCAATGATCAGGTTTATCAGTATGCTGTACCTTATTTCTATTGCACAGTAGGCTTGATTTACAACGCTGACGAGCTTGAGACGATCAGCGGCACAGAACCTGAAGATGTCTGGAAAGTGCTCTTTGATCCCTCCAAAAAAGACAGGATTGGCATGTACAACAGCATGCGGGAATCGATCGGCGTCGCACTGAACCATCTTGGTTACAGCATGAACAGCCTGGATCCGGATGAGCTGGAAGAAGCCAAGCAATTGCTTATTGAACAACGGCAGACGGTTCGTCCTCTGGTCGGAATCGATGAACTGAAAGACAAATATGTATCCGGTGAATTGCTGGCTGGTGTGGCCTGGTCCGGTGACCATGTGGTTTGTCAGCAGCGCCTCGAGGAAGAAGGCTCAGATCCGGAAACACTGCAGTATGTTCTGCCCAAAGGTTCTAACCTGTCGATCGATATGATGTGTATTCCACAAAACGCACGTAATGTGCAGGGTGCGCATGACTTCATCAACTTCATGTACCAGCCGGACATTGCCCTAATGAATACGGTATATGTTGGTTATTCCTCTCCACATCTGGATGTACTGGAAAATTTGCCGCCGGAAATCACGGGCAACACCAACTATTACCCGGACGAAGCAACCATTGAGACGCTTGAGGTCTTCTATTCCAGCGAAAAGATCGATACGCTATATGATCAGATCTGGCAAACTGTCTTAGCCAACTGAAAACCTTAATCGACTGGACATCAGGCACCATCAAACCTGAAAAGCGGCTGGTTTTTCTGCAAGGATGCGAAAGACCAGCCGTTTCGTTGTCGGTGCAAAGGCGCTTAAGCGGTCTTCAGGAGATGCCTATATGGGCTTGTTGGAAACCGGTTTGTTCCAAAAGCAGCGTACTCCTGCCGACCTTGTAGCGATAATCGGGGAAAGCGTGCATAACATGTGTGAGCTGAGCATTGCTTAACTGCTGATGCTTTTCATATTGGCTGGCAACGACGCCCCCGATGACCGGCTCATACCATGGGAAATATATGTGCGAATCTGGCAGGTCAGCCGTAACCTTCTGGTAGAAGGAGCGAAACATAACGGGGTTGTCTTTCCAGACACTACCTGCAACCATGATCGGTACATCAGCGGGAATACCGTCACGCCGGAATAAAGAAACCACCTGCTGTGCCATATCCTGGCCTGCCTGCAATAAAATATGCTCGCTCACCGCGTCTGATTGTGCGGCGTCCACCACCAGGTTTGTCAGACTTGCAACCAGACCGCGGTAATTATCCGATTTATAGACATGATGGACCACCTGTCGAAAATTGCTCAGATGCCATTCTTCTGTAATCAGATCCGGGAGGATCGTGTCCGTCCCGCGTTTTTCAAAAGATTTGACAGCAGCGCTCAAGGCGGCCCTGCCGATTGAATAGCCACTACCCTCATCATCAAACAGGCCGCCCCATCCGCCCATGTGGGTCGAGTCCCGTCCATTGACATTGAATATGCCATTGCCGGTTCCAGCCAGGGCAACAACGCCCCGGTGGGCAAAGATGCCACTGAGCAGGCTGATCATGCCTTCAGACATGCGCTGGTGCTCGCTCAGCACTACTTTCTTGCCCAGTATACTGGCAAACAGGTCAGCAGGTCCGGGCATCGCGATATAGAGTTTTTCAATGCGTGTGACGTTACTGTTGCGTAGACAGCCTTCAATGCCGTCTTCAAAATGACGCAGGATTAACTGATCAGAGACAAATAGCGGATTGATAGCGCCGCTCATCGCACGTCCCACCAGATTCAACTGCTCATCAAAAAGAATAATGGAAAGCTTGCTCCCGCCTCCATCGACACTCATGTAATATCTGTCTTCTGAACAAGCCATGAACAACATTCCTCCTGATCGTTATCATTCTGACCGTGTAAAATGATCTTCAGGGTAAGCATGGCCTGTCAGGGTCTGGTTTGCTCTTCAATGCCTCTGGCCATGTTTGAATTCAGATTTACACGTCTTGTTTAACATGGATTATATACAATGGTTAATGCTTATACTCACACATTGCTTTACATATTATACATATCTTTACCTTTGCCTGATCGATGAAAGCCGCTGATGTTTGCAGGCAAACCGGCAGCAGCTTTTCATCCTGGTAAACGCCGTTCAGGTTTATTTGACAACAGGCGGTGCCATGGCGAGTTCAAAGACCTGTTTCATCTCCGTAACGGGCACAAGCCGGACTTTGTTCAAGACTGTCTGAGGAATATCCGCAATATCGCGTTCGTTTTCTGCGGGGATCAAAACTGTGTCTATCCCTGCCCGGTTGGCTGCGATGACCTTTTCCTTGAGGCCTCCAATGGGCAGGATACGACCCCTTAGTGTGATCTCACCGGTCATGGCTACGTTACGGTGGATCGGCCGGCCACTTAAGGCAGATGCCAGAGCAGTTGCCAGTGTGATTCCAGCTGACGGGCCATCTTTGGGTGTCGCGCCTTCCGGAACATGAATGTGTATATCTTTACTCGTGGCAAATGAATCGTCAATTTTCAGTGAAGCGGCCTGCGAACGAATATAGGTAACAGCAGCTCGGGCTGATTCTTTCATAACATCACCAAGTTGACCGGTCAATTCAAGTTTTCCGCTGCCAGACATGACATTCACTTCAATCATCAGCGTATCACCACCGGCCCAGGTCCAGGCCAAACCGGTCGCGACACCTATCTGATCGTGTTCCTGGGCTTTTTCATAACGAAATTTCTTCTTGCCGATCATCTCTTCAAGATTCTTCTCTGTTACCCGGAGACTTGTCTGTCCCTGCTCCGTAATCAGTATCGCGGCCCTCCGGCAAACATGCGCCAGTTCCCTTTCCAGTTGCCGCACACCAGCTTCACGTGTAAACCAGCTGATCAACGCCCGTAAACCGTTGCGCGTAATCGTCAGTTGCTCTTTTTTCAGGGCGTTCTGTTTGAGCTGGCCGGGCAGCAGATGTCTTCGGGCAATTTCGATCTTTTCTTCTTCCGTATAGCCCGATATCTGTACAACCTCCATGCGGTCAAGCAAAGCGTGCGGTATCGTTTCAATGGTGTTGGCTGTTGTGATAAAAAGGACATGGGACAAGTCATATGGTATTTCCAAGTAATGGTCCCTGAAACTGTAGTTCTGTTCAGGATCCAGTACTTCCAGCAGCGCGGAAGAGGGATCACCGCGAAAATCACTACCCAGCTTGTCAATCTCATCCAGAAGCATGAGAGGGTTATCCTTTCCAGTCTGGCGGATCGCGTTGATGATGCGCCCGGGCATGGCACCTACATATGTGCGGCGATGCCCACGTATCTCTGCTTCGTCCCGGACGCCGCCGAGCGACATGCGGATATACCTTCGCCCCAGGGCTTGTGCTACAGATTTGGCGATTGAAGTTTTACCAACGCCCGGTGGCCCGACCAGGCACAGGATCGGCCCCTTGAAGCTGTTATCCCCTGCTTCCATGCGCAGCTTGCGGACAGCCAGGTACTCCAGTATTCGTTCTTTGACTTTTTCCAGCCCATAGTGGTCCCGGTTCAAAATATTTCGTGCTCTGGTTATGTTGAGCTTCTCTTTGTCTGTCTTGCCCCAGGGCATCTCAAAAAGCAGGTCCATATAACTGCGCAAAACAGAGCCTTCCGGATAGCCTGCCGGCATACGCGCCAGCCGGTTGATGTCTTTGCGGATTTTTTCCTTGATATCAAGCGGCAGGGGGAGCTTTTCCAGCTGCCTGAGATACAGGTCTTGTTCCTGCTGTGATCCTTCCTGTTCACCCAGCTCACTTTGTATGGCTTTTATCTGCTCTCGCAGATAGTATTCCTTTTGGTTTTTTTCGATGGTTGAGCGAACTTTTTCACCGATATCTTTTTCAATTTGGGCGATGTAATGCTCACGTTCGATCAACCCGATCAGTTTGCTGATCCGCTCTGAGACATCAAACGCTTCAAGAACCGACTGCTTTTCACTGATGCTGACGTTCAAATGACCGGTAATGGTATCGGCTGCGAGTGAGGGATCGGCAATATTGCTTAGAGCCAGCAGGGCTTCAGGCGCTATTCTGCCAGAACTTGTTGCGTATCGTTCGAATGCTTTAACCATCTGGCGACGGTAGGCTTCCATTACAGCGGATTCGTTCTGACTTGTTTCCGGCGGTATGGAGCTGACCTCGACATGGTAGCAGGGATTTTCCTGCTTAACCTTGGTGATCACCGCACGGTTGCGACCTTCAACCAGCAGTTTCATCGCTTCACCACCAGGGATTTCAAGAACCTGGCGGATGCGGGCAACACAACCAACTGAATAGATCTCATCCGGTCCAGGCCACTCCTGGGTGATGTCTTTCTGCACGGTCAAAAAAATCA
>JAAYLM010000368.1 GCA_012521915.1 Oscillospiraceae bacterium
AGTTCGTCCCTCCACTAGCTGAGGCAGACCGGCGTTGGGCTTGAGAAACAGGGGAATGGTGCTGACGGACAACAGCGGCACAATAAGCTGGTTCAGTTTTTCCGGGCCGAATGAGCAGTTCAGGCCGAACGCTGCCACACCCATGCCCGCACAGGTCAACAGACAAGAAAGGGGCGGATTGCCTGATAAAGTCCTGCCGTTTTCCGTGACGGTCATCGAGGCCAGTATCGGATGGTCACATAAGGAGCGAACCGCAAGAATAGCAGCCCGGGTTTGTGCCAGATCCATCATTGTTTCAATGACAAACAGGTCGACGCCCGCTGCCAGCTGACCCAAAACCTGCTGGCGGTAGGCATCAACCAGATCGTTGAAGGAGAGGTCTCCTGCCGGTTGAAGAAAAAGGCCGGTAGGCGCCAGGTCGCCAGCAACATAGATGGTCCTGTCTGGATTCTGATTTTCGAATGTGTCGCGGACCTGTATTGAGATCTCTGATAAACGCCGGTTGATATCTATTACTGCAGCAGGATCCTGTGCACCTGCAAATTTTGTCTGGGACAGTTTATAGCGGTTGGCACCAAAGGTAAAAGCATAAATCACCTCGGAGCCCGCCTGCATGTATGCCAGCTGCAACTTTCGCAGCACATCTGGATGATCCAGAACCCATGCCTCCGGACAACCCGCGTGCGCCATGCCGGCTTCTTGCAGGTGCGTGCCAGTCGCGCCATCCAGTACAACAGCGGTCCGTCCAGTCAACAACTGTGAAAAACACAAATGGCTCATGATTATTTCTCCTCCTCGGGTGTAGCAGGTTCTGTGATCCGGATGTTTTCAACACGATCAGTCCAGGAGCCAACGGAAGCCGCGAATGGATAGGCATATGGATTAATGGTGACTTGCGACAGCCGATTGCAGACAATCAGGACTTCCTGGCGGTAAGCGGTCACCAGGGCAGAAGCCTCTGGTTGTACCTGGTCCTCCAGCAGAACAGAATGTTCAGGAAGGCGGCTGTTCGCGGTCGCCGGCAGCAAGAGCAGATCGTAATCATGGTGCATTGCCCGGTCTGCCAGTTCCGGCCACGCAGTCGCCTTGAGCGTGACCTCAAGCCCGGCAGATCTCAAACGCGATGCCAGCTTATTCGCATTTTCCTGATTGCTATACCGGACATCCCGGTCAACACCTTGGAAATAGAAAAGCTGCAGCGGCTGTTCTTCCAACTCGGTCAGAGCCGCGCTTTGCAGATGGCTCAAAGGTTTCCCTGCTACAGTCAGGAGAACCGCCAGCCGTTGTGAAGGCCGCTGGATTATTTTTTGTGAGTCTGGCAGAGGGTTCACCATGAAATAACTATCCGCGCTTGTCGCATAAGGAATAAAAGAATAAAAGGGCAGTGTGCGCGCACGCAGTTTCATCCGCTCATCCCACAAGTTTCGCACAATATCCAGTTGTCCTTCCTGAAGCAGCCGGAATTTGGCATCAGAAGCAACCTGGTGGATGTCAATAGTATGAATCTGGCCGGCATAGCCGGGGCGCAACTGAAGGACAACCCGGTTGGCGGTTTGTTCAAGTAGGTAAAAGGCACCGCTTCCTTCAGGGCGCAGGTTGCCATCTCTTAATTCGAACACCCGGTCTGGCTCATAGGGATAATAATCTGATTTAAGAATTCCGACCGTCAGCATACGCAGATCCGGACTGGTGGTCTGCTCATTGAAATGGAAAAAAACAGTATGGGCATCCGGGCCTGGTTCAACCTTCAGCAAGCTTGGCCATCGTCCTTTGTAAGGCCCGTCATATGCGTCGGAAAGCAAACAGCTGTATGTATAAACCACATCATCTGCTGTGACGACACGGCCATCCCGAAAAGTGTGGTCCTGTCTCAGATGAACGGTCAACAGGCTGGATTCTGCTGTATAAGACCAGTCCCTGGCCAGCTGGCCAATAAGCTTACCTTCTTCGTTGATACGTGCCAGTGCCTCGAAAATCAATGCGACTACATCTGTTTCACCATCACCTGTCGCATAGATTGGATTTAGCTGATCAAAACGGTCATTAACACCAACAGATAGGCGTTCCTTCCGTTCATACGCGGCTGCCGGCAGTGTTTGCCCGTTGTCAGAAATCTTGCTGCTGTTGTCAGGGGATGCTTCATGGGTCTGCAACCAGTTTCCTGCTGCCAGAGCCAGCAAGGTCAATCCGGCGAGCAGAACAGCCAGCAGCAGCGCGTAAAGTAACGGATGCAGCAGCGGTTTGACGCTTACTTCGGTATCCACCGCTTCAGGAAGGCTTTCCTCAATCGCCGCCTTTTCCTTGTCATTTCGCATTTTTTCTCGATTGTTTTCCATGTGCCACCTGAACACTGCTCCATCATAGGTCAAGGAATGTGCCGATTTTGCTGCGGGTCCGCCGGAAACCGGGCACTGCTTTGGATGATTATTATACCACACCCCAACTTAAGCGTGCATCTTGACAGGACGGGCAAATCGCGTATAATATTTACATAGTCAAAGATAGTCAAAGTCAATCGCCTGATCAAATCTAAACGATCAACGCGTACCTTTGCCACTTATAGAGATACAATTCTAGACTGGAGGAACGTATGGCACGAATCAGTGATCTGGTTGAAGACATCATCAAGCAGATGATCGAGCAAAACAACGGCTTGATTGAAATTACACGCAGTGAACTGGCTGACCGCGTCAATTGTGTGCCGTCTCAGATCACCTATGTCCTGTCAACCCGTTTTACCAACAACCAGGGTTACATGGTTGAAAGCAGACGTGGCGGTGGTGGCTGGATACGGATCCGCCGGGTGGATCTGGCGACCCCAACGCGTTATCTGATGCATGCTTTGAATGCGATTGGGGATTCGCTGTCGCAGCATCAGGCTGATGTCCTGGTGCGCAACTTTATTGATTATGACATCATTGTTGACAGGGAAGCCCGTTTGCTGCTGGCTGCGGTATCTGATCGCTCCCTGAATGAAGTCGATATTGACCGGCGGGATCGTACGCGAATGATGATTTTTAAGAATATGCTGATCAGTCTGATCGTCAAGTAAGGGGGACTTTTCATGTTATGTGAGAGATGCCAGAAGCAGGAGGCAACGATTCACCTGACACAAACACGCCAGGGAAAAACAACCGCTCATCACCTTTGCGACGCATGCGCGCGAGAACTGGGCATAGGGCACCATGTTTCAGACTATTTTGGTACGATTGGCAACCTTATTGGATCCGGACTTCTCGGTGGCAGCCTGGGAGGTGGCAGTGTTTTCAACGTGACCGGAGGCATTCCAGCCTTTGGACCTTCGGTAAACCAGAACCCGACATGCCAAGTCTGTGGGCAGTCCTTTGATGATTTTCGCCGCACCGGACTATTCGGCTGCAGCCACTGCTACGAAGCCTTTGCAGAACAACTGGACCCTGTTTTCCGGCGTGTTCAGGGTGGCACACACCACATCGGGCATAAAACAGGCGTGACTCCGGCACAAAATGAAACTGCGCTGATGCATGCCAGAATACAGGATTTGAAGAAAGCATTGCAGCTGGCGGTTGCGGAAGAAGCCTACGAGCAGGCTGCACGCATCAGGGATGAGATCAAAGCCGCAGAAAAAGCGTTGGCTGAGCATGACAAAAACGAAGGAGGGGAAAAGAAATGAGCTGGTACATAGAAGCAGGACCGGACAGTGATGTGATCATCAGCAGCCGTGTCCGTCTGGCCAGAAACCTAAGCCGATATCCTTTCCCACACCGTATGGACATCCAACAGGCGCGCCAGGCGGCAGAAGAGATTGTTCAGGCCTTTTATCTCGACGATGCTGAAAGAAAACGGCATTACCTGCTGGTTGATCTGGATACCCTCAGTCGTGAAGATGGCCTTGCTCTGGCTGAGAAGCGCTTGATCAGTGAGGATCTGGCTTCGGCCGGTCAAAACCATAAAGCGATCATCAGCCGCGATGAAACGGTATCCATCATGATCAATGAAGAAGACCACATCCGCATACAGTCCATGCAGGCCGGATTGCGACTGGAGCAGGCATACGAAGCTGCCGCGCAGGCAGCCTTGGTGCTGGAACAGACACTGTCCCTTGCCTACAGTGATAAATACGGGTTTCTGACAGCCTGCCCCACAAATACTGGTACGGGCATGCGGGCATCGGTTATGGCGCATCTGCTCGCGTTGACCATGACCGGAAAAATAAAAAACACAATTGATGGCTTGATCAAACTGGGGTTCACCGTCAGGGGCCATTATGGAGAGCACAGCAAGAGCCAGGGCAACCTTTTTCAGATCAGCAACCAGCTGACGCTGGGGATATCCGAAGAAGATCTGATCAATGATCTCAAGCGCATGCTGCAACAGCTGATCGAACAGGAACGCGATATCAGGCGTGAAGTTTATCGGCGGCAGCCAATCGTTCTGGAAGACAAAATCATGCGTGCCTTTGGCGTCCTCAAGTCAGCTCGCCTGATCAGCAATGAAGAAGCGGCCGGCCTGCTGTCGGATCTGCGCCTTGGTCTGGCGCTGGGCCTTCTGAGCGGCCTTCAGGAAACAGATATTAACCGGCTGTACGCAGCAATCGGCCCGGCCAGCATACAAAAAGCCCATGGCCAGGCCATGTCTTCAGAGGAACGTGACCAAGCAAGGGCAAAGGTCATCCGAGGTCTGCTGGAACACACCTGAAACACGTGTAGAAGGCAGGATGACCAGGTAAAAGCAACAAGATAAAAATATGATGAATAAACCATCGGAAGGAACTTAGGAGGAACAGACAATGATGATGCGGTTTTCTGAAAGAAGCAGTGGTGTGGTAGGTGTCGCCTACCAGATAGCCCGCTCACACAACTTGAACTATATCGGCACAGAACATCTGCTGGCCGGGATCATGGCAGAGAACAACGGCCTTGCCTGCCAGTTGCTGCAGGCGTCCGGCCTGGATCTGGATACGGTTCGCAATGCGATCGCCCAGATGAATTCACAACAGCCGGCCGGTCAGGAGCCGGACAGCGCACCTGACCCGGATAAAGTCATGAAAATGTTTACACCGCGGACCAGACGTGTTGTTGAACTTGCGGCTTATGAGGCCAGGATGAGACAACTGGACGTTATCGATCCCGAACACCTGTTGCTTGGCCTGATCCGTGAAGGGGACAGCGTTGCCTTGCGTATCATGCGTGCTGCCGGGATCGACCCGCGGACTTTGTACAATCAAATGGCAGGCAGCGCTCAGCAGGCATCAACTGGATATGCAGACGACACTTCAGCAAACCAGGATCCGGAAATAGCTGAAATCAACCGCAGCCTCAATGAACGTGGCGGCCAGGCAGGTCAGCCCGGCCAGGCCAGCCAGTCTGGAACACCAACCCTGGACCGTTTCGGACGCGATTTGACACAGATGGCGAAGGAACAGCGTTTTGATCCCATTATTGGGCGGGAAGAGGAAATCAACCGTGTCATGCAGATTCTCTGCCGTCGCACAAAAAACAACCCCTGCTTGATCGGAGAGCCTGGTGTTGGCAAGACCGCCATCGCAGAAGGGTTGGCACAGAAAATTGTAGCGGATACTGTTCCTGAGCCGTTGCGTGGCAAACGGCTGGTTTCTCTTGATATGGCTGGTATGCTGGCCGGGTCAAAATATCGTGGTGAGTTTGAGGAAAGGATGAAAAAAGGCCTTGATGAGGCTGTCAAGTCAGGTAATGTGGTGTTGTTAATCGATGAACTGCACTCGATTATCGGCGCCGGTGCAGCAGAAGGCGCTATGGATGCCGCTAATATCATTAAACCCCTGATGACGCGAGGTGACCTGCAGATCGTCGGCGCGACAACACTGGAGGAATACCGTAAACACATTGAAAAAGATGCAGCATTGGAGCGCCGCTTTCAGCCTGTGAATGTCGGTGAGCCATCACCTGAAGAAGCCGTCCTGATTCTGAAAGGACTACGCGCGAAATATGAGGCCCATCACAAGGTCCATATC
>JAAYLM010000369.1 GCA_012521915.1 Oscillospiraceae bacterium
CGGTTGTCCTGACGCAGCTGCACGCAGGCATACGGGGCATGTCCGCTGCGCGGATCGATCAGGCCGACCGGTTTAAGCGGGCCGAAGCGTATGGTGTCCCGCCCTCTGGCGGCCATGATCTCCAGCGGCATGCAGCCTTCAAAGATCTGTTTTTTATCGAAGTCGTGCACATCGGCGGTGCGAGCCGCAATCAATGCCTGGTAAAAACGTTCATACTGTGCTTCGTCCATCGGGCAATTGAGATAGTCCGCGCCGCCGCGATCATAGCGGGACTGGCGAAAGGCGATGGAGCAGTCAATGCTGTCGACGCTGACAATCGGAGCCGCCGCGTCAAAAAAATGCATTGTAGTGACATCCAGCTGGCTGCGGATCGAATCAAACAGCGCTCCTTCCGTAAGCGGGCCTGTCGCCACCACGGCCAGACCCTGCTGCGGCAGCGTCCGTACCTGTTCGGTTGCCCGCTCGATCAGCGGATGTCCGTCAATGACAGCGGTAACCAGACGGGAAAACTGTTTCCGGTCAACAGCAAGGGCACCGCCTGCCGGCAACGCTGTCGCGTCCGCACAGGCAATGATCAGTGAACCCAGCCGGCGCATCTCTTCCTTGAGCAGCCCTACAGCATTTTCCAGCCTGGCTGATCGCAGTGAGTTGCTGCAGACCAGCTCAGCCAGGGTTGACAGCTGGTGCGCCGGCGTGTAATGGTCCGGTTTCATATCGATCAGCCGCACAGGCACACCACGGCAGGCCAGCTGCCAGGCCGCTTCGCAGCCTGCCAACCCGGCGCCGATCACCTGGACAGGTGATGTTGCGCCGGCCAGTCCTCCTGTTTTGTCCGCCGGGTTCATGATTCTTCTTCCAGCTTTGCGGCATTTTTTTCAGTCACCTGTTCAGCCTTGTCCTCAACGGCCGTCTTTTTTGTTGCCTTTGCCGCGGTTGACTTCTTTGCTGCCGTCGTTTTTTTTGTTGTAGCCGTTTTGGGAACAGTGGTTGTCTTCTTAGCTGTTTTCTTCGTTGAAGCTGCCTTTTTAGCTGCCGTTGTTTTCTTCGTTGAAGCTGCCTTTTTAGCTGCCGTTGTTTTTTTCGCAGAAGCCGTCTTTTTTGACGTGCCGGCTGCCGCTTTTTCTGAAGGCGCGGTGTCCGGCTCCATGTTATCAGCGGTTTTTTCACCAGCTTCTTTTTTACCGGACGTCTCTTTTTTCAAATTGGTAGGGCAGTCACGATTGCCACAGCGCGGGAAAGAGCGTCCCCTGAAGCGTTTCCAGACCATGTAGGAGCCACATGTTTCGCAGGAGCTGCCCTCAATCGGCAGATCCCAGCTGATGAACGGGCACTCCGGATCGCTGCCCAGTTTATCACAGGTGAAGAACTGGCTGCCTTTGTATTTACGTGATTTGCGGCTGACCAGCCCGGAGCCGCACAGCGGGCATGTTCCTTTGACCGTGTTTTCCACGTTGCGGGTATAGCGGCAGTCCGGATAGCGTGAACAGGCAATGAACTTTCCGTAACGGCCTTCCTTGACCACCAGGTCGCCGTCCTGGCAGTCGGGACATTTTTCACCGGTCGGTTTATCCGCTATTTTCACCCTGTCGATCAGTGAAGCTTTTTCGATGAGCTGATGGAAAGTCGGGTAGAACCCGTCCAGCAGGCTCACCCAATCCTGCTTGCCGGACGCTACCGTGTCAAGGTCCCCTTCCATGCGGGCGGTGAACGTCACATCAACGATATCTGTGAAATGCTCTTCCAGCAGGCCGGTGACCGTTTTGCCCAGTTCTGTCGGCAAGAGCTGCCGTCCGTCTTTCTCAACATAAAGCCTGTCGAGAATGGTGGAAACAGTCGGGGCGTAAGTGGATGGACGCCCTATGCCCTTTTCTTCCAACGCCCGGATCAGGGTCGCTTCTGTGTAGCGCGGCGGCGGCTGGGTGAATTTCTGTTGCGGGTCCAGGCGGTCAAGCAATAGCGACTGCCCGGCTGACAGTTCGGGGAGCTTGTCTTTACTGTTGTCTTCGTCCTGGTTTTTTTCTGTTTCCTGATCGACCAACTGCACACCATACTGGGCCAGGAAGCCGGGAAACACGACGGTTTCACCCTGGGCACGGTAGACATGCGATCCCGAGGCGATATCCGCCGTGACCGTGTCCACAACGGCTGCGGCCATCTGTGAGGCCATGAACTTGTCCCAGATCAGGCGGTAAAGGCGAAACTGATCATAGGAAAGCTGGTCTTTGACCTGATCCGGTTTCAAGTCAAAATGGGCAGGCCGGATGGCTTCGTGGGCATCCTGTGAAGCGTTCTTGTTTTTGTAGCGGCGCGGTGATTTGGGCAGATACGCCTCACCGAAAGACGCTTTAATATTTTTACGTGCTTCCTGTTCAGCTTCGCTGGAAACACGGACAGAGTCAGTGCGGATGTAAGTGACCAAGGCAATCGAACCGATGCCCGGCAGCTCCACACCTTCATAAAGCTGCTGTGCGACCGACATGGTACGGCGCGAGGTGAAGCTGAGGAAGCGGGACGCTTCCTGCTGCAGCGTACTGGTGGTAAACGGAGCGGCCGGCTGGCGCTGGCGTTTGCTTTTGTTCAGCTGCCAGACCGTAAAAGGCCTTTGTTTGCTGTCCCGGATGATTTCATCAGTTTCTACCTGACTGGTCAGCTTGACCTTTTTCAATTTATCAGCAACGATCTCACCGTGGTAACGCGTCTTGAACACGGGCTCATCGGCCTGCCGGCGCAGCCAGGCTGTCAGGAGCCAGTACTCTTCAGGCTTGAATGCCTCGATTTCACGTTCCCGTTCCACCACCAGGCGCGTCGCGACTGACTGCACCCGACCTGCGGACAAGCCTTTCTTGACCTTTTTCCAGAGCAGCGGACTCAACTCATAACCGACCAGGCGGTCGAGGACGCGACGGGCCTGCTGTGAATTCACCAGATCCATATCAATCGGGCGCGGCTGCAGGATCGCCTTCTTGACTGCCTGTTCGGTGATTTCGTTGAAACTGATGCGGCAGGAACTGGCGGCGTCGATTTTCAGCAGGGTCGCCAGGTGCCAGGCGATCGCCTCACCTTCGCGATCCGGGTCAGTGGCAATCAGGATGTTATCAGCCGAATCGGCCATATCTTTGAGTTCATGGATGACCTTCTCCTTGCCTTTCATGTTCACATACTGGGGCTGGTAACGGTTTTCCACGTCCACCCCCATCTTGGATGAAGGCAGGTCGCGGATATGGCCGACAGACGCAGCGATACGGTAATCTTTACCCAGATAGCGGCCTATCGTTTTGGCTTTGGCCGGCGATTCAACAATGACAAGGTGTTTGCTCATATTAGGTGTTTTCCCCCGATTTTTTGGCATTACTTTACATTATATACAGAAAACACCTCGCTCTGTCAAAAAATAGCGGCCTCTTTCCCGGCAGATGAAGCCCTGCGTTTCCATCTCACTGACCCAGACCGCGGTCCGCCGCACCGGCCAGGACAAAACCTCGCCCAGCTCCTCCAGGGTCAGGGCGCAGGCGGCCAGCTGCTGCAAAAGGGCACGGTCTTCCGCCGATGGCTGGCAGCCGATGTTGTCAGATTCATCCGAAAAACCAGAACATGGCCGCTTCGCCCGGATGGGCCCGCCCATTTGTTCGACAAGGACTGATGAAGGGCGCAGCTGCAGCAGGTCGTCGGCTGTTTCGAGCAGCCCGGCACCATCCCGCAGCAGTTGGTGACAACCTTCACTGCGGTCGTGCAGGATACTACCCGGCACTGCCAGCACCTCCCTTCCCTGGTCCGCGGCAAAACCCGCGGTGATCAAGGTGCCGCTCTTCCGGGCTGCTTCCATGACAGCGACCACATCAGCCAGGCCGCTGAGTATCCTGTTCCTGGCCGGGAAATAATGGCGCAACGGTTTTGTTCCGGGCGGATGCTCGCTGAGCAGCAACCCTTCCCGGGCGATACGTTCCAGCAAAAGCCGATTTTCCGGCGGGTAAACCTGATCGACCCCCTGGGCCAAAACGGCGAGGGTTGGTGCCCCATGGCACAAGGCAGCCTCGTGAGCCAGGGCATCTATGCCCCGGGCCAGCCCGCTGATAATCAAGGTGCCTTCCCGGGCTAGATCAGCCACAATGCGCCGGGTGACAAGGCGTCCGTACTGCGTTGGCGACCGCGTGCCAATGACTGTGACGGCAAACGCCTGGTTCCATATAGAGGACGGCTCTCGCCCGCGGTAATACAGCACCAGAGGGCAGCTGTCCGCCTGACGCAAGCGATACGGGTATCGCTCGTCACACAGGCAGCAGGCCCCGATACCTGCCAAGACAGCTTTTTCCGCTTTAGCAAGCAGTTCCGACCTGTCCGGCAGGCCGGAAGGGCACAACGGCAATCGTGGGGATAGCAGGGCGGCTACATCCAGGCTTCTTCCCTGTTCCAGCAAACGCCGGCGCAACGATCGGTGGTCAACACCGGGTATGCGCTGCAGTCGGGATATCAGCAGGCAGAAAACCATTTCTTCCGCGTCAAGGCTCATCGTTCTGCCAGCCGCAGGCGATACTGCAGCGCCTCACCCACATGGTTCTTGCCGACCTGGCCGTCATCCTCCAGATCGGCAATGGTCCTGGCTACACGCAGGACCTTGTGGTAGCCGCGGGCGCTCAGATTCAAGGCATGTGCGGCATGTGCCGCATAGCCGGCGGCAGAAGGCGTGATCTGCAGATCCTCGACCAGGCCGGGGCCGCGGTAACGTCCGTTTGGCGTAAAGGGCCTGCCGGTCAGGCGGCAACGCTCGTCCTGTCTCTGCCAGCAAGCCTGAACCTGCTCGCGCAGGCGATCCGACCGCCTGTCGCCAGACCGCTCTGGCCGTACACTTTCCGCAAGCTGCTCAGCTGTAAGCCGTGTCAGTACCGTGGTCAGATCCATACGGGCCAGCAAGGGGCCGCTCAAACGGCCCAGATGTTCACGAACCTTTTCTGGTGTGCAGCGGCAGGTCGATTGAGGTTCGAGATATTCGCCGCAGCGGCAGGGGTTTGCCGCGCCGACCAGCAGGATATCAGCAGGGTAAACCATACGGTGGCTGAGACGGTTGAGGCAGACCCGGGCGGTCTCCAGCGGCTGACGCAGCAGATCCAGCACATCAGGGCTGAATGCAGTCATCTCATCCAGAAACAAGACGCCTTTATGCGCCAGACTGACTTCACCGGGCCTGGGAAAAGCACCGCTGCCAATCATGGCCGCCCGCGTGAGCGCATGATGCGGACAGCGGAAAGGCCGTTCCCGGATCAGGCTGCTTTGTTCCGGCAACAGACCAGACGCACTGTAGATACGGGTCACTTCAATGGCTTCTTCCTTGGAAAGCTCCGGCAACAGACCGGGCAGTGATTCTGCCAAGGTCGTCTTGCCGCAGCCAGGCGAACCAAGCAGCAGCAGATTATGACAGCCGGCAGCAGCAATGAGCAAAGCCCTGACAGCTGCGTCCTGGCCGACAACCCGCCCGATATCAGGGGTCTCTCCTTGCTTCAGATGACGGTCCTGGTTCGCTGCAGCGGATGCATATGCGGCATACGTCGAATTAATCTGTCCTGTTCTACCTCCGCACAGC
>JAAYLM010000370.1 GCA_012521915.1 Oscillospiraceae bacterium
GCTGTGTATTGATCAAGGCCAAAGCTTCCTGATACTGCGCCATGGCATGTTCGCGCGTGTCCACCTTACCGGAGCCGGGCAGGATATCATGAAACTGGTTAAACAGCACTTTCTTCCAGGCAGAGCGCAAAGCAGAGGCGTCATAGGGTATTCCTCCTGATTGATGAATCAGGGCAACCGTTGTCTCCGCACCAAAAAGAGCCTGTTCCGTCTGACGGTTCTCTTTTTTGATGTGGGATTGCGATGTATAACATCCTTCAAAGATGAAATTCAGTTCACCCTGGACAACCGGCAGTTGGTCGGCAACCTTCTCAACCTCATGAAAAAAATCATGATACGTGCCAAAACGGTAGCAAGGAAAGATCGGCCAGGTGTTCATCTGCATCATCCGTTCAATATCACGGCGTGTCGGACCGCCTCCGTGGTCGCCTACCCCAAAAACACGCAGGGCGGTTTTCATACCGACAGACGCGCATAGTTCCGGAACGACCATGGCACAGCGGCCATCCATCCCCCAGTTATACCAGAGCGGTTCACGGCAGGTGATCACGCTGCGTCCGGATGGTGCCTGCCAGCGGTATAGGTAAGGGTTGTCAGCGCCGCGGCAATGGTAATAATAACGGACGCCGGCATCACTTAGAACCTCCGGTACATTGACATGATGACCGAAGGTATCCGGTTCATAATCGATATCCAGCGTTGTCGGGTCAATACCCAGAAGATCAGCCAGATATTGGCGGGTATACAGGAAATGTCGGGCCATACTTTCCGCAGAAGGCATGTTACGGTCCGCTTCAACCCAGGTCGACGCGGTCACTTCCCAGCGCCCTTCATGCACACGTTTTTTAATCTGTTCGAGCATGTCCGGATCATGCCTGGCAACAATCTCATAGACAGACGCCTGCGACTGCGCGAACGTGAAATCCGGATAAGCGTCCATCAGGGTCAAGACCGTACGAAAAGTATCCAGTGTAATGGAAACAGTCTCATCGTAGGACCACATCCAGTTCATGTCTATGTGCGCATGGCCGACGCAGATCAGGGTATATGATTTGGCCAGTCCGGCCAGAGGTGCCAGTGTCTGCTCGATCAATTGGCAGTCTGCGCGTGTCAGCGCGCCATTTTCCTGAAAACTTTGCCAGGCCTGGTCTATGCCGGTATCCACAAGCGTCCTGATGGAAACGTCATGCAGCTGGGCCAGCCTGGCTGCATACATCAATTGCAGGACAGCCCGGTTACCCCAGGCATGGTGCAGGTTGCCTCCTGCTTCCGGCTGTTCCAAGTAACACGACATCAGTTGTTCAAGCTGGTTGAGTTTTTTCATGATCCCATCTCCTGATCGGTCAAAATGGCTGCAGAGCAGCAGCTGCTTAACTTGATTATAGCGGATCCGGGCTTAACCTGCGATCTTTCTTTCGTGGTTGCTCGTGGTTGATCTGGCATTGTTGCTGGCCTTGCGATGTATTTTCCTGATGCGCCATGTGGAAATGCTGTGTTATGAGCCACCCAGGTTAGAGCGCAGCAATGTCCTGTAGACAAGCCGCCCGTTTTCCCGGATGCTTTCAAGCAGACTGACCTGCTTGACCGTATAGAAGAGCTTCTTGTCCGTCCATTCAGGCTCTTTTTCCAAAAGGTTTACCTGACGGGCAATGGTGATATGGGGCTGGAAGGGTTTTTGATCGTGCGCAAGGTCCTTTTGCCGTAAAGCAGCGCGCAAAGCCGCAGCCAGCCGACAGATTACTGCCGGGTTACAAATGCCCAGCCACAGGACAGCTTCTTTTCGGCCGAAAAAGCCACATCCGGCGATTTCCATTTTGAAAGGAACTTCAGCAAAAGCAGCCTGACGCATCGCCTCACAGTATGAGTCAAGTTGCTCATGTGGTATTTCTCCCAGAAAAACCAGGGTCAGGTGCAGGTGCTCAGCACATGTCCAGCATCCGCCATAAACCTGGCATCGTAAGCAAGTGGCCTGCTCCCATAGCATTTTGCGGAATGCTGGTTCGAACTCGATCGCATAAAAAAGCCTCATTGTCCTCCTCTTTTCTGAACCTGTAGCTGCTGTCTTGTCAGTCGTGTTATACTGTGCCATACACAACCACCGCTATTGCCGCAGAAATGAGAGATCCAGGTTCCGGATGTCTCATGGTCAGGAGCCAGATATGCTAAAACCGCCAGGCAAAGCCTCCCAGTCGCCAGATCCTCAACGTCTGGTTTCCCTGAACCAGCCGGATCTCCTCAACATACCACTGCCGTTGAACCTGCCGCCAGAAGCTGAACCGACCACCCTGATCCAGGCTTTTGGCTGCGACCAGGAATGGTAC
>JAAYLM010000371.1 GCA_012521915.1 Oscillospiraceae bacterium
CACAGCGGGTAGACTTTTCAGGCGCTGCTGTTTGACAGGCTGAGGAGCTTGCTCCGCGGTCAAACAGCCTGCGCAGCAGGAGTAAGCGCCGATAAGTCTGTGGGAAAGTTGTGTGACATTTTATTCAATCGTATAAAGATGCACTTAACTATTTAAAGATGCCTCATAAAGTGTAAAATAGACCCGATATAGCAGACATCACAAAGGCGGAAAACACCAGTTCAATGATATCGGCATCAGCTGCTGCGAAATTTTTGCCGAGGTCAAGGATTGGAAGCACGAAGAGCGTTGACGGAGCTGACAAAACAGAATCTAAAGATCCTGATGGAATATTGGCGATAAGGGAGGCACTATGAAACACATTCATGAAATCATTAACCGGCTTGCTTTGCCGGAAGAGGCTGTAGAGACTTTTTACAGTACGTATGATGCTGTGCAGGATTCGGCTTACTTCCGGGCGTTATCCGGGATGATTGCTGACGGGCTTGACTTTCAGACAATCCAACAAAAGTGCTCGGAATATGCGCAGAGTCTGCAGATTAATAAATATATATTGGGAATGACGCTTTTACTGGCTAATACGCATGTGATGAAAAAACGATTTATGGAGAAAGGGATTGCCGAGGATGTTTTCTGGGAAAGCATCACGGATTATGAGGCCAAAGTAGATGAATGTCATAAGATGCATGGTGTGTGGGGCATATTCGCTTTTGGCTGGTACGAAGGCTTTTTTGCTGCGAAGCTATTCAGACTCGGAAGATTGGAATACGTGGAAAGGAGCTTTAAGAATGGGGTGAGAGCCCTTGCGATTCATATTCCATCTGGAAGTCCGCTGACCCATGATGCGGTGCTGGCGTCCTATAAGCGTGCCTATGACTTTTTCCATAAGACCCTTGGTAAAGACATAGCCTTTACGTGTTCGTCATACCTGCTGTTTCCGGACTATATGGGCGCTGTTTTTGCGGCGGGAACCAATTTGTATCAGTTTGCCGGAGACTATCATATTTTACATGTGAACGAAACGACAGAATTCTCTAATGCCTGGCGTGTGTTTTACAAGGATTATCAAGGAGATGTATCAGTATTACCCACAAACACATCCCTGCAGCGGGCTTTTGTCAAACATCTGGCTTCCGGGGGAAAGTCGGGAACGGCATTGGGTGCCTTTTTCTTCAACGGAGAACGCTTTGATAAAGCAAAGGCGGAAACACTCAGACCATACCTATGAGCGAAGCAAGGGGAAAATCCTGTGCGAAGAACAAGTATAGATCGTCTGCACGAAATTTTGCAGGAGAAGCAGCACATTCCTCCTGCAAAAAAGACCCAAGTACCGCGCAGATCAGCACGATATCCTTTCATGGTTTTCCCTCAACAAATGATATCAGCCAGTTCAAAAAATCCTCAAAGTCTTTTCTTCAATATAAAAAGGCAAAGGATACCCCATATTCTCGGTCATATACCGTAAAATAAGTAGAAAACAATATAAAACAGGAGATTTCATCATGTGTTACCGCCAGTATATTGTAAAGTACGGGGATAAAAAACTAACTTTAAAATTCAGTATTCTGCAACTCTCATTATGGTCTACCTGGTGTTCATTTTTATCTTTCGCAGCAATGTATTTTGTTAAAAGCGGGTACAGCTATACCTTTGCCGGTGTTGCATTATCAGTTGCTATCAGCTGCGGGATAGCAGGGCAGATTTTTTGGGGATTTCTATGTGATAAAATACAATCGATAAAAAAAGTCTATATTATGGCGAATATTATATTGCTGATATCGATCTTTACACTTTTCCGAATTATGTCACCGTTGCACATCCTTATTGCTATAGGCTGTGTTGGTTTTTGCCAGACGCCTCTTCCTGCAGTTCTGGATAGTTGGATCCTGAACAAGAATGTAGAAAACCAGCTGAATTACGGATTTATCCGTATGTGGGCAGCGATAGGTTTTTCCTTCTTCGGGTGGATTATTGGACTGGGAATAGAAAAATCGGGCTATTGGGTTATGTTTGCTTTTGCAGCAGTGTTTGTCGTATGTACGGTGGTTGTATCACTCCTTACAGCTGATGCGGCAGAAACCGGTGCGATCTTAAAGCACAGGAACAATAGTCACAGTTATGTTCAGCTTTTTAAAAATAAAAAATATCTGTTGTTTTTAATAGCCTGTTTTCTTATAGGTCTCGGTAATCAAGTCAGTGATAATCTGCGGCCGTTGATCGTTTCCGATGTAGGCGGGAATTCGGGAGACCTTGGCATGGTCTTATTTCTTGCAGCCGTAACTGAACTGCCGTTTTTCTTCTATTCAAGCAAAATATTTTCCCGTTTCAACGCCAGGCAGCTGTTTATTTTTTCAGGCTGTGCCTACGGGATCCATTTTCTGTTGGTAGCAGTTGCCAGATCTATTGCTGCAGTAGCAATAGGCATGATGTTCCAGGGTGTTGCTTTTTCAGTGCTTTTGCCCAATATGCGAATCTTTGCCTATGATAATGTACCGGAAGAACTGAGGACATCGGGCCAGACACTAACGGATGCGCTCTTTGCAGGGCTAGCCGGTGTTATCGCATCTGCATTCGGGGCGGTGATCATCGAGTACACGAGTGTAATGACGCTATACAGCATCTGCATTGTATTTGCGGCCGTGTCTGTGGGGATTTTGCTCAGCATTTCGAAAAAAGAAGAAAAGCAGGTACAGGATATTAGTCCAAAGCCATAAGAATTCTTCGTGCGTACGGAGCATGCAAGACAGAAGCTAAAGATCTTGTCGGAAGGTTGGAATACCTGGAAAAAAGCCTGAGGAATGGGGCGAGAGCCATTGAGATTCATTTTCCATCCGGAAGTTCGCTGAACCATGATGCGGTGCTGGCTTCATATAAGCGTGCATATGCCTTTTTTCCGTAAGACCCATGGGAAAGACATGGCATTTATATGTACGTCATACCTGCTGTTTCCGGACTCTATGGGGGCTGTTTTGCGGCGGGAACCAATTTGTATCAGTCGAATAACCAATCGTCTATTATGACGTGTTTGTCTAGACGCCGTCTATTCCTGTGCAGTTTATTTTGCAGCTTTTGGCAAGGGCAGAGCATAGGGAGCAAACAGTCGTGAAATCTGGAAACCTGAAAAGCCGAACTGAATCGCACGTTCACGATCTTCCTGCTTATCAAGAATCGCTTGAAACATGATGATATTTCGGGAGAGGGCATATTCGATCACAGGTGCAGATGCCAATATGCAGTCGAATCCGCTGTCGTTACCAGGGAAGGAGAACATTGATATAATCGCATTTCCAAGATCTGATGCCGCATCCACAGTATCTTTCGTCAGGATCTTACAATATGGCTGGACATGAGAGACAGGAATCGTCTGGTTGTATTTCCGTGTTTCCTCAAGCGCTTCGTAGGAAAAGGAATTGACTATCAGACGATCCTCCATGCTGTACTTTTTTATTATGCGCAACATTTCGGTACTGGCCTGCGGGATTCTTTCGTCGCGGATCGTTGTAAAGCATACCTTTCCGGTTTCGGCGCAGATACGCACAAAATCCTCGTATGGCGTTACCCTTGCGCAATAGCCAAGCGAATCGTGAAACGAATTGTATTCCAGTGACAGGCATTCACGGAAGTTCATATCCAGTATAGGCTTGTTGTCATCGGGATTAAAACTTGTGATCCTGCCGTCGGCATCGAATGTAAAGCCGCGGTCGTGACACATGACAAGCGCGCCGTCAGCGGTCGGTCTGATATCTCCCTTCAGCGCAGGAAAACCGCAGGATGCGGCAAGCCAGTAATGCTCGACCGTGTTGATCGGCGCTATGTTCAAAGAGGAATAAGCTATATCAAGCAGTTGTCTGTTCAGTTCCATTTCGAAATCTCCTCATTTTTCTGTTCATTACTGGTTCGGGTGTTAAAAGTAATCATGGCACCGTGTTAGCTCAGCATAGGATAAAGGGCCAGTAGCCAGGCAACTTGACAATATTCGACGACCGTTCCGACCAGAACAGCCACCTGATCGATTTAGGCCGTGCATTGACAGCGGTTGCGTGTCGTGACAACATAGCAGCTCGTATGCACGCATTTCGGGCAGACAAAGCCGTCTGGCCAACGCATATGGCATAGATAAACACGACAGGCTTATACGCTGCTGAATCGCCGATTGAACGCCATGAAACTAATCGGGTCTTGTTTGGCCATTATCTTCAGCGCCTGTGCTTGTTTGCCATCATTATGACAAGCATACGTTCCTTTAGCAAGCACGTCCTGAACGATCACGATAACCATATTTCTTTAAGGTGCTCAGCAGGATCCCCAGCGTCTTGCCAACCTTGCTCAGCAGTGTGGGAGATGTCAACACTTTGAGTATATCAACGGAAATGCACGTTTATGCAAGCTCCTTCGCAGCGAATGCGGCGATATGAATTTCCAAAAACGTGTGCTGATGATGGTTTATGAAAAGAACATCAATGATATGATAAAAAATGGCGAAAAAGCCAGAGAGGATGCAGAGTATATCTATGCATTCACATTAACCGGATGTGTTGGTGTTATTCAAAAATGGCTTAACGATAATTTGATAAAGTCCCCTCGCTACATGGCTGAGACAATTATGAAACTGACAAATACAGCGATGTAAAGCCACATGGCAAACGTTGCTGTATACGGCCGGTGTCGACAAAATAACAATCATATACGAAAGCAGACTGCTGAGTTACGTGTAGAATCGAAGCTGACTAGAGGCAGATACGCGAAGGCCGCAATGGCCGTCTTCCGTTATCTTTTGGGCTCTTCCAGTAACATATATTGAACGATTCCCTCCCTGCCCTATATCAGTTTCTATTTCAAGCAGCACTGTATGCGGCTAACAATATCCTTGACCGCCAAATCATAGACTTCCAGTTTGTTTTCGACAAAAATGATCATGGCATGGACGAAAAACCATGCCGGGGTTATTCTATATAAGGATAAACCTGATCTGGCCTGCTGAATTTCAGGAATTGGCAGATTGGCAGGCAAAGTGACAATTTTTGGTATTGTCTTGGCTGGCGCTTGATTTTACACTGGTTGCAGAAGGTCAGATAGGAGAATACGCTCATGTTATGGCATGATTTTGAAGAAAATTCAAATTGTCTGCTCAATCAGTACCGTATTTCGCACTGGAACGAGTCCAGCGGCGAGACCCCGGCAGAGTTGCAGATGGCTTGCGATCATCTCGAACAGGAGATGGCGGGTCAGCCGCTGAACCTGATTCGTGCCCGGCATCTGGCCTATATTCTCACCCATGGGCAACTGGAAATCATTCCCTGTGAATGGATGGCCGACAAGATCAACCATGGCAATATTATGATGGGATTTCGCCAGAAATGGAAGGCCGAAATAGAAAAAGGCGAAATGCGGATTCTGCTTGAGGAAACCGCTGGCGGTGTTGCGGCCAGAGCGTATAGCGGCAATGAGGATTTCGGACATACCACGCCAGACTGGGCAACTATCCTTAGATTGGGCTTTCCGGGTATCCTGCAACGGATCATCGATGCCCGGACCACCAGGACAGCCGAAGGCAACCTGTCTTCGGAGCAAAAGGATTTCTATGACAGTTGTGAAATAACTTATCGCGCGGTCATCACATATATTCACCGTTTGGCGGCGGAAGCGGACCGACTGGCTGCCCAATATCCCAAACAAGCGATCGTCGCACAAAACCTGGACAATCTGACCCAACGGGCACCGGCTACAATGATGGAAGCGCTGCAGTTCATTATCCTGATCTTTATTCTGCAAAGCGAAATCGATGCTGTTTACTTGCGTTCTTTGGGCGGTCTGGATCGACTGCTATTTCCCTATTATCGCCAGGATCTGGCTAGCGGCAAAATCACAAAAGAGCAGGTTGTCGAGTTGCTAAAGTATTTTATGACCAAACTGCGGGCGAAGCACCATGGCGCCAACATCCCGTTTTATCTGGGTGGTGTCGACTCCGATGGTCAGGATGTGACCAATGAGCTCTCATACCTGATTGTGGATACCTATCATAATATGGCGGTCTTCGATCCGAAAATCCAAATTCGTGTCCATGACAATACGCCCGCCGACTTTTTGCGGGCCGTCTTCAGAAGTATCCGGGACGGCTGCAACAGTTTCGTCTTCATCAATGACCCGATTGCGATATCGGCCTTGTTGAATATCGGGATCAGTCTGCGGGATGCGCGCAATTATGCGCTGATTGGCTGTTATGAGCCATGTGCGCTGGGTAAGGAGATACCTTGCACCTGCAACGGTATTATCAGTTTGCCGAAGGCCGTGGAGATCGCGATAAATGATGGTATTGATCCGCTTTCCGGTGAACGCGTCGGGCTATCGACCGGACCTGCGGATCAATTGCTCACCTTTGATGATTTGTTTAAGGCGGGCAAGGCACAGCTAAGCTATTTCGCGGATCGTTCAATTGAACGGATTACCGCCTACGAATCACATTACCGGCAGATCTGCCTTTCACCTCTCTATTCAGCTACTCTGGATGAATGTGTCGAAAATGGCCTCGATGCTTACGCCGGCAGCGCAAAGTACAATAATTCCTCGATCAATGCCATCGGTCTGGCCGCTGCAGTTGATGCCTTGATCGCTGTCAAAAAGGTGGTCTATGAAGAAAAACTGATCAGCCTGGCCGATTTCTCTGCGATCTTGCAGGCCAACTGGGAGGGGGCAGAAAGCCTGCGCCTACGCTGTAAAAACCGTTATCCCAAGTATGGCAATGGTCTTGACGAGGTGGATTTATTGACCTGCGAGCTGGCCGCACATGCATGCTCCTGCATTAATAACCGTCCCAATGACCGCGGAGGTAAATTCAGGTGCGGCCTGTTTTCTATCGACTGGTATATCGATTTTGGCAGTCGGACTGGTGCGACCCCGGATGGACGGTTGGCTCACGAACCGCTGTCAAAAAACCTCTGCGCCATGATCGCTAGGGACAAAGCCGGAATAACCGCCTTGATCAATTCGGTGACGAGAATCGACTATACGCTCGTACCCAACGGTTCTGTGCTGGATGTCATGCTGCATCCTTCATCGGTGCAGGGTGAAAACGGGCTGGATATTCTGCTGGACATCCTGGCAGTATACCGGCAAAAAGGCGGCTTCGGGATACATTTCAACATTATTGATGTAAAGACCTTGAAAGCCGCCCAAAAGAATCCGGATCAATATGCGACACTTCAGGTTCGGGTGTGCGGCTGGAATGCCTATTTCGTCAATTTGAGCCTGCTTGAGCAAGATGAATTCATTCGTAATGCAGAGCATGTCAAGGCCTGACTGAACTGATCGAGCCCGATGAGGACGCACCGTATGCAGCGTAATCTGAAAATCCTACTGCTGTCAAACGACATGGAGTGTGCTTGAAAATTATCACAGTAACCATAGTCAGCCATTTCCAGATCATATA
>JAAYLM010000372.1 GCA_012521915.1 Oscillospiraceae bacterium
ACCGCTATGCCCCCTTCGAAGCCCATACCGACATCCAATGAAGTGATGCCTGTTAGCACAACATCCCCCAGACCGCGGCCTCCGATCATGGACGCGATGACGACCATGGAAAGCGACAGCATAATGCACTGGTTGATGCCGGCCATAATGGTTGGCATTGCCTGCGGCAGCTGGATTTTAAAAAGCATCTGTTTCCAGTTGGAACCAAAAGACTGGCCCGCTTCGATCAATTCCTCAGGTACCTGGCGAATACCCAGATTGGTCAGGCGTATCGCTGGCGGCATGGAAAAGATCACGGTCGCTACTGCGGCCGGCACAACACCGATCCTGAAGAAAAAGACAGCCGGGATCAGGTAGACAAAAGCGGGCATAGTCTGCATGAAATCAAGCAGCGGCCGCATGATCTTGTTGACCAGCCTTGATTTCGCCGAGAGAATGCCAAGGGGAATGCCAATAACCAGCGAGATCAGTGTTGATGTGATAATCAAGGCCAGTGTGCTGACGGTCTCCGTCCAAAGACCCATGCTGCCAATCAGCAGCAAGCCGATTACGCTGAAGATCACCATTCCTTTTCCTGAAAGAAAATAAGCAGCAACAGCAATGATCAGGGCAAAGCCCCAGAAAGGAAGCAGGTCGAGTAGCCATTCTATCGCTGAGACAATTCCATTCACAGCCGATCTGATGGCGTCAAAGAACGCCCGAAAGGTGCTGCTGAGCCAATAGACAATCTCTGCGAATATGTCGCCAATAGGTATACGATACATTAGGTTTAATCATCCTCCCGTGCGGTATTAATGGCGGATAAAACAGTACTGCGTACAATAACACCAAGCAATTTACCAGAGTCATCAACAACGGAAAGAGGTGTAGCCCCGCTGGCGGTTTGCTGGATCAGCTTTTCTATGCTGCAGTCAGGCTTGACTGTATTGACCAGATCGGCGTCAACAGCATGATGCAGCGACTGTTCTCCACTTTGTATCAGTTGGTTGACCCCGTCGACAGTAACAGCTCCAAGCAGGCGCCGTCCCTGTTCGCTGAGCACCAGAACACGGTCCAGACCGTGTTTACGCAGTTCTTTCAATGCCATCCGCGGCCCTTGCGTCACTCGCATCGTCGTCCAGGGACGCGTCATGATGTCCGCGGCCGTCAGCATCCTGCTGCGGTCAACACCCTGGACAAAGCGGCGGACATAGTCATCCGCAGGCTTGCTGAGAATCTCTTCTGGTGTGCCGATCTGCGCGGTCTGGCCATCTTTCATGATCATGATGCGATCACCCAGTTTGAGGGCTTCATCGAGATCATGGGTGATGAATACAATGGTCTTTTTCATTTTCTTCTGCAAATCAAGCAGTTCATCCTGCATATCGCTGCGAATCAGCGGGTCGAGCGCGCTGAAGGCCTCATCCATCAAAAGGATCTCAACATCATTCGCCAGTGCCCGGGCCAGTCCGACACGCTGCTTCATGCCACCGCTCAACTGATCTGGATACGAAGACTCATAGCCGGACAGACCAACCAGTTGCAAGGCCTCCATGGCCTTGTCACGTCGTTGCTGAGCAGGGACGCCTTTAACTTCCAGACCGTATTCAGTATTGGCGAGAATCGTTCGGTTGGGGAGCAATGCAAAGCTTTGGAAGACCATGCCAAGCCAATGACGACGTGCCGTAATCAACTCTTTTTTATTCATGTCCAGAAGATTCTGTCCATTGATCATAATCTCACCGGCTGTCGGCTCAATCAGGCGATTGATACAGCGTACAACGGTTGATTTACCGCTGCCGGACAAACCCATAATGACAATCGTCTCCCCTTCGCGTACTTCAAAATTCGCGTTATGAATGCCAATTGTTGCCCCGGTTCGCTTCTGGATCTCTTCTTTGCCCAGGCCCTCCTGCAGCAGCTGCATGGCTTTGCGTTGGTTGTGTCCGAACACCTTATACAATTTTTTTACGACAAGTTTACTCATAGAGAAAAGTACAGTCCTCCGTCATTCTCATTCAGTATTTTTTTGAGCACAGAAGATAATTATAGCACAGGATAGAGAAGCATGCAAGCTGATGAGTGCTCAGAACGCAAATTTTAATCAGAAGCAATTCACAATAATTTTATATTGATTATCTATAATGCTTGTTTATTAGGATTTCTTTATATTTAGAATATTAATATTATAAGTTAAATTGTTGTTAATCGATGAAATAAAGATTGGTCAAGATCCGTATTTCCTTCGAAGTTTTCGTGAAAGCATTTGTCTTTTTTTTACCTTTACTGGCTTTCCCTGTGTTCTTTTCTCAGCCATAAAAATATAATAATTATTTAGTTTAATTATTTTAACGCCACCGTAAACTGATACAATTTTATTTTTATACCAGGCCAGTCTTTTGGTGACCATGTACAGTCTTCCACCTGGCAGAAGTCTGTAGTAACTATTTTCGATAAAATGCCTGGCAACGGAAAAATCTGTATGGTAAGGCGGGTTACTGAGGATAAGGGTAAATCCATCCGCGTCAATAGCGTGAAAACCATCACTCTGGATAACCTGGACCTGAGCGACACCGTTCAGCTGGGCATTCTGCCTTGCCAGTGTCACAGCTTCACTGGAAAGATCTGATAAAATTACCTTTTCAGCGCCAATCTTTTTTGCCGCCAGAATACCAACCACACCATAACCACAACCCAGATCCAGAACCTTGTCATCCGACTTGAAGGATACGACGGACAGCATGGCCAGGGTCCCGTTATCGACAGCAGCGGGAGAAAACACCGTGTCACTGGTTGCCAGATGGAGTTCTATCCCGTCAATCAGGGTATGGATCATAAGCCCTCCCGAACCCGATGCCTGTGCAATCTGCCTGAGCAATGGGCAAAACGCGTTCTCAGCCTGAATGGAATAAACGATTACAGGTGAACGGCTTTTTCGACAATTTCAGATATTTCTTCAGTCACTTCAACGGTACCGACGTATTGGCCAGCGTCATCCCGCACCGCATAATAACGCACCAGGTTGAGCCGGCTGCCTTTACGCACCAGGACCACTTCTTCGTC
>JAAYLM010000373.1 GCA_012521915.1 Oscillospiraceae bacterium
ATTCGCTTTTCTTTGGACTTGGCTCGATGTGCCAGGCTGTTTGCCCGGCCGTTACCTTCGAAATACGTGTTGGTCAGATCAAACAGGAAGAGCCGCCTGCCCAGTTTGAACAGCTCGGTCTCCTTATCCGTAATTCCCGCAAATATTCTCACCACATAGAGTAACAGGCAACACAGTTACCCAAGAACCTTGAAAACATGGAATATAGGCATTGACATTCAAAGACACACACCATATAATGGTGGTGAGAATATTATCACCACAAGAAGGTGTGTTGCTGATGACCAAAGGATTCATACGCTATGAACGTAAAAACGGCGTCGAGTATGCGTCTGTCTATAAGGCCAGACGTGTCGGAGGAAAAAAGATCAATGATGTTCAATATCTCGGACGCGTCATCGATAAGGAAAACGGGATCTACAGGAATCGCGAGCAGGGCGTTTTCAAATTCTTGCTGGAAAAAGGTATCGTTGAGCAGCAATCGCAGATCAACGAGAAATACATTTTAGACTTTGGTGACAGCTTTTTATTACATGAACTCATGACGAAAGCCGGTTTGGCAAGCCTGATCCGAAAAGTCTTTCCCGCGATGAGTGATACGGTTCTAGCCATCCTGTTTTATCGGCTTCTTGGCCGAGACAGCGCGAACTGCTATGCGCAAACCTGGTGGGAAGGCGCTTATGCACGCATTTTGTTTGCTGAGGCCTCACTGCAATCGCAACGCATCAGTGAACTGCTGCACGAACTAGGGGATGAATCCTATCACAGGCGGTTCTTTGCCGAGTATCTTCGCTTTATCGCCTCGAAATGCAGCAAAGGGATCCTGGTTGACAGCACGGGCTTACCCAATGATATCCGGTTCCCTTTAACGGCAGTCAGCAATCATAATGGTGAGATCAGCAATGAAGCAAGACTTGTTTTTGTCCTGGACAGTAAAAGCGGTTTGCCGTTGTACTTCAGGTATACCGCTGGCAATATCGTTGATGTTACCACGTTGAAAACCACGTTGTGTGAACTCCATGCCTACGGCATCGATGTTGAACATGCGATTATAGACGCCGGATACTATTCCGAAGCGAACATCAAGGAACTGCAGAGCCATCAGATATCCTTTGTGATGCGCCTGATCCCTAACCGGAAACTGTATAAGGATCTTGTCGCTCAGTATGCAGCTGATTTAGAGGATGCCAAAAACCTGATCAAATACAGAGAACGGCTGGTTTATATCAAACGGATATCCATCGACCTGTTTGGCAAAGTGAGTTATGCGTATTTAGCCGAAGATATCGACCGTAAACATGATGAGATCAAAAAATTCGCGCGAGCCGCACTTGAAAATAACGATCTTACGATTGATGAAATGAACGAAGCGATGCGGACAAAGGGCCTGTTTATCCTGATATCTGCAGATCTCATAGAAAACGAGGAGATCCTGCCACTTTACTACACAAGGCAAGCCATTGAACAGGTCTTTGATATGGGTAAGAATAATGCCGAATTACTGCCCTTACGCGTACATGGCATTGCCGCATTCAGGGGACATCTTTTACTATCCTTTCTGGCAGCCGTCATGTATCTCAGCGCCAATCAAATGCTGAAAGGCTCAGACATATGTGCATCAGGCGCCTTTCACGTGCTGCGGAATCTGAAATGCAAAGTGTTCGATCAAAAGATCATTGTTCAGGAGGCAAACAAAAAAATGAATGACATAGCGAAGCACCTGAAGATCTCATATCCGGTAGAACTACCGTTGTGGTGAGAAATATTCCGGGAATTACGGATTAGAAGTTTAAAGCGGTGCGTGCCTATATCACAGGGCATAATCGCCACTGTCTGTTGCAGGACCGCGCCTGCCTGATTCGATCTTTGTCATAGGGAACAGCATCCAAAACATGCACAAGCC
>JAAYLM010000374.1 GCA_012521915.1 Oscillospiraceae bacterium
CTGACCGCAGGTTGTGCAGAATCTGGCATCATCAGATAGTTTCTTACCACATTGAGAACAAAACATGTTACCCTCCCTGTTTTGTCGCTGTCCTGAACCACACAGCGCTGATCGTTCTGCTGCTCATAACACAACACCATTATAATCGAAATTTGAACGGTACAAGGCCCAGCTTTAAGAATCTCTACAGGTATCCAGTTCAGGCTGCAGGCGCGCCAGCTTCTACCAGCGTTTTGTTGGCTCTCAGCATGAATCCCATGATACACATGATAAGCCCGGAGCCCAGCAAAAGCCACTCAATCCGGATAGCGTCAGACACCGGTCCATAGACCAGCATGGAAAGCGGCATGATGGATGTGGATAGCATACCCATCACGCCAAAAACGCGTCCCAGATAGTCTTCTTCGATTTTTTCCTGGAGCAGGACAGTCGCCGGCGTGTTGAATAGAGGCATCGTCACACCGGACAATCCCATAACAATCAGATAACCGGTAAAACCGGGAATGATGCCTAGGCCCATGGAACAGATGCCGATCATGACACAGGACAGCGCCATGGTGTATACCCGGTTACGAAAACCGCCCCAGGCGGCGATAAACGCACCACTTAGCAACATACCAAGTGAAAAAGCAATTTCAATCGCTGTTAAACGCCATACATCGTTGCCGAAACTGCGTGTCACCTGCAGCGGCGTCAAAAAGGCGACAGGCGTGATAAAAATGAAAAATACCGCAAAAAACGCAAAGTATTTTTTCACAAACTGATGGCCGCGGATATAAGCGATACCCTGTTTCAGATCGGTGAAATAACCTGTTGTCTGTCTGACCAGGGATTTCGCGTGAGCCGTTATGTTCAGCAGCACCAGCAGGATGAAAATAGCCAGAGCCGCTGTCACCACATCAATGAAGAAGATCGTTTCTATGGGCAGTGCGGCCAGTAACGCACCACTGGCCATAGGGGAAACAATCATGATCGCTGACTGCACACTGCTGTTGATGCCGTTTATCCGGGTGAGACGGTCCTCCGGTACAATCTGGGGGAGAATGGCACTGACAGCAGGGGTCTGCACACCACTGCCGGCTGCCCGGACAGCAGAGGCTGCGAACAGCAGCCATATCGATCCGTGCCCCAGGTAAAACAGAATCGCCAGCACCAAAGTGGTCACTGCAATCAACGAATCTGAAATGACAATCAGCATTTTCCGGTTGTAACGATCCGCCCAGACGCCTGCCAGCGGTGATAAAAAGAAAATCGGTACAAAGCCGCAGATGATGGAAATGGTCATCATCACACCCGACTGAGTCTTCATGGTGATGTGCCACATGATGGCATATTGCACGAGGGATGAACCAAACAATGAAATGGTCTGGCTGGCTAAAAAGAGCGCGATGTTCTTTTGCCAGGTCTGTTTTAATGCCGGGACAGGCTGGTCCATGCGTGTACGCCTCTTTTCGTGGTTCAGGCCCGCCAGCGTGCCGGGTTGAGCACCTGTTCGGGAACGTCCCTGAACAGCCGATCCGCAATATTGCGACAACTCGAGGATAGAGGAGGTGCGGCCAGCAGGCGGATATTCTCCCTGACCTGATCAACCGTTTCTGAACCCAGCACCAGGCTGCTGATACCCGGCAGGTCACGCACAAAGGAAATGGCCAACTGGGCTATGCTCAGCTGTTCATCTTCAGCCAGCCGATGCAGCTGTCTGAGCAGCGGAGCCGCTTCAGCCAGCAATGGAGGCAGATGGTCAGGATCCAGAAAAAATAGACCCTGGAGGAAAACACTGCGGGCAAAAACCACAGCATTCTTTTGCCTCAGGCGCTCAAGATGACCAGACCAGACCAGCCGCTGGTCAAAAATATTAATCGGAATCTGCGTGGCCTGAAAGACATCATACTGCAACATTTTATCCAAATCCGCCGCGTGATAAACGGAAACGCCGGCCAGACCGATCAGGTTTTCCCGGACAAGCTTTTCCATCACCACAACCAGCCGTTTTTGGAAGCGGTGCAGATCGTCAGCCTGATGCAGCAGGTAGATCGGGATATGGTTGACACGAAGCTGACGCAACGAATTTTCCAGCTGACTGCGCACAGCCTTTTCCAGCTCAGCATCTGTTGTGTAAGAGGCAGCTTCAAGCTTGACTTTTGTGACAATCAGGCGATCTGTTCGCGGGTTGTCCTGGAAGTAGCAGCCCAGAACAGCTTCGGCGTCACCGTAGGCAGCCGCTGTATCATAGCTGCTGATGCCTGCCCGTTCAGCCTGAAAAAGCAACGCCTGGCTTTGCGATTCGTCCGGCTGACCCGTTTTATTGGCGATACCGTACGGCATGCCCAGCTGGACAGTGCCCAGTGTCAGCTTAGGGATGCGCAGATGATGTTGTACCCTGTATTCCATAGCTTGATCTCCTTTTTCGCTTTCACCATTATACCTTTACCCGAAGTTTATCAGCAAGGGCAAATATGCTATACTCTGGTTAACATGGCCAGTCAAAAAGGCGGCAGAGCTGATCCACATACAATGTTTTCTGCACGTCCTGACAAGGCCATGGCATGGCGCCAGCCGCCGGAAAATTTGAGGTGACCGATCTATATGCATCAACCGTGGCCGCTGGGTAACAGACAGCTAAGCATCGGCATCATAGGGATGACCGAAGGCAATGGCCATCCCTATTCATGGAGCGCCATGTTCAACAACTACAACCGGACGTATATGGACCAGTGCCCTTTTCCCGGTATCCCCGCATATCTCAACAAGCAGCCGGAGCACACCATCGGTATCGCGGGCGCCCGGATCACCCATGTCTGTTGTGATAAGCGCAGCGACGCCGAGGATGTAGCCCGCTGTTCGCTGATCCCGCATGTCGTTACGCAACCTCAAGACATGATCGGCCAGGTTGACGCTGTGATCTGCGCGACCGATATCGGATCTGAACATGTTGAACGCTGCAGACCTTTTATGGAAGCTGACATACCGATGTTCATCGACAAGCCGATGGTTGACAATGAAGACGACCTGCGTACCTTTATCCGCTGGCGCGACGCCGGCAGACACTTTATTTCCTCGTCTTCCATGCGCTACATCAAGGCTATGGAACCGTTTTACCAGAACCATTATGAGATCGGCAAACTGATGTATATCTGCCAGCCGATGTGCAAAAAATGGGAAACCTATGGCATTCATGCGCTGGAAGCCATCTTTCCCTTGCTGGGTGAGGGTTTCATTTCCATCCAGAACACAGGCACCTATGAACGCAATATGGTGCATATCACCCACCAGTCCGGCTGCGATGTGCATATTCCTTTGTCTGCCGGTATGTATGGTGCTTTCGGCAACAGCCTGCTGATTGGCTCAAGCGGCAGTAAGGTGATCACCGACAGCGATTCCTATTATTCCTTTAAAAAGCAGCTGGACACCTTTGTCTGTTTTCTGCGAACCGGGAAAGAGCCTTTCCCCTTTAGTGAAACAGTTGAGCTGATGAGGTTGGTCATCGGCGGGATCATCAGCAGAGAACAAGGCGGACGCCAAGTCCTGCTGTCAGAGATCCTCTGAAGCTTGCGGATATCCGCAAGACAGATAAAAACAACCGCAATGCCATACGAAAAATATCCAGCGGTTCGACAAAAACCTGTATACGCAAACAAGTCGTTAACCCGATTGAAAGGAAAATCAAGCCAATGAAACAGATGATTCGTCATGCCTATGACAACACATATCTGCACAAAGATTTCCACCAGGCGCTCAACTTCGCCCTGATCTATCTGGAAAAGCAGCAGGGTGAAAAGGGGGTGCGCGCATACCTGACGGATTTCGCGGAAGCGTACTACGCGCCGCTCAATCAGGCAGTCAAAGACCAGGGGCTATCTGCCCTGCAGGCTTATATGGAAAAAATCTATGCACTTGAAGGCGGCGAAGTGGCGATCAGACGTACAACCGATCCGGACCAGCTGGACATCATCGTCTCACGCTGTCCTGCCGTCACCCACATCCGCGCCGGCAACAACGACGTATCTCCGCTCTTTCACCTGACACATGAAGTGGTCAATGACTGCATCTGCCGCGGAACACCCTGGCAATCTGAACTGCTTGACTACAACCCCCAGACAGGATCTTGCATCCAGCGCTTTTCCAGGAGGACAACATCATGATATCCTGCACAGACTTCATTCCGGCCTACAGCGCTTATTTCAACTATCTTGAGCAGACGGACGGGTCAGCAGCCGTCGTCGCGTTCTGGGAATATCTGTCTGATCAATTTTTACGCAACCTGCATGATCTGGCTGCGGAAAAAGGGCTGCAAGGCTGTTTCGACTACTGGAGCCATACGCTCAATGAAGAAGCTGCCGATTTTGTCATGACGCTGGACGAAAATGAAGGCGTTTTCACGATCGATATGAAAACATGCCCGTCAAAAAGCAGGCTGCTGGAATCCAAACACATTAAGCCCTACCCACGCTATTGTGACCATTGCGATATCCTGTACCGACGTGTTCTGGAACCGCTGGGCTTTTCTTATGATATTGATCTGTCACGGATAGACCAGGCCCAGTGCACACTGACGGTACGCAAGATCAAGGCTGCTGAACCGGCAACAAAGCCCATAGGCTCCTGAGTCGTTGCCATAGCCATCAACGGCCTGGGCGAAAGGCGATCAGCCGGC
>JAAYLM010000375.1 GCA_012521915.1 Oscillospiraceae bacterium
CTAAAGGGACATCCGGACGGGGCATTGAGTGGGCTTGGAATATCACCCTCCAGGACAATTCGCTTATTTGATCGGGCAGATTTCGGATCCGGTAAGGGAACGGCAGAAATCAATGATTTGGAGTACGGATGCAGCGGACGGCTGTAGATTTCTTCCGCTGTAGCAAGTTCAACCATTTTCCCAAGATACATAACAACGATACGATCCGATATATGGCGAACCACCAGCAAATCGTGTGCGATGAAAAGATATGTTAATCCAAGTTTCTCCTGCAGCTCTTCAAACATATTGATAACCTGAGCCTGGATTGAAACGTCTAATGCAGATACGGGTTCATCGCAGACAATAAAATCCGGTTTCACAGCCAGGGCTCTGGCAATACCAATTCGTTGACGTTGGCCTCCCGAAAATTCATGTGCGTATCTTGCGGCGTGTTCACTGTTCAGGCCAACGTGATCCATCAGTTCGAGAATCTTCTCCTTTCGCTCCTTCTTGCTTGTATATAACTGCTGAACATCCAGCGGTTCACCAATAATATCTGCCACAGTCATACGCGGATTCAAGGAAGAATATGGATCCTGGAAGACAACAGTCGCTTTTTTACGAAACTCACTAATATCCTCACTTGTAACGATCCTTTTACCTTTATACCATATCTCACCAGCAGTCGGTTTGTAAAGATGCAGGATAGAACGTCCAACGGTTGTTTTTCCGCAGCCTGATTCTCCGACCAGTCCAAGCGTTTCGCCGCTATTGATGCTGAATGACACATCATCAACAGCTTTCAAAGGTCTGGATCGAAATAAACCAATGTTAATACTAAAGTACTGTTTCAGATTCTTAACATTGATAAGTGGTAGGTTACTATGATTACTCATGGGTCAACAACCCTTCCTGCAGACGCTCGTCAGCTATTCCGGTGTTGGCAAGCACAATCGAGCCGTCTTCAAGTCCTTTTTTAACATTGATCCAGCATGATGCCTGATGCGCATCATTTATCTGCATTCGTGGACACCGCTCATTCAGACATATCCTCATGGCCGATTTACAGCGCGGGGCAAACGGGCATCCTTTAGGCATATTCAGAAGATCAATTGGTGTACCGCTAATCGGCTGCAGTCTTGTCCCGGCAGAGCCCGCTGATGGAATCGATCGAAGCAAGCCCTTTGTATATTCATGACATGGATTATAATAGATTTCTTCTGCTGTGCCTTGTTCACAGATGGAACCGGCATACATGACGACTACTTCGTCACACATCTGGGCAACAACACCCAGATCATGGGTGATCATGATGATAGCCATGCCCAATTCTTCCTGAAGTGAGTGCATGAGTTCTAATATCTGGGCCTGGATGGTCACATCAAGGGCAGTTGTCGGTTCATCTGCCATGAGAATATCGGGTTCACAGGCCAACGCCATGGCGATCATAACACGCTGACGCATACCGCCTGAAAACTCAAAAGGATATTGTTTCATGCGTTTTTGAGGCTCATTTACATTCACTAAACGCAGCATCTCCAATGCCTGATCATACGCTTCTGAGCGGCTTCGATTCGTGTGGAGTATAATCGCTTCCATGAGCTGATGACCAATGGTATATGTGGGGTTTAACGAGGTCATCGGATCCTGAAAGATGATTGATATCTTGTTGCCGCGGACTTTCTTCATAACCTTTTCGCTGCACCCCACCAGTTCCTGTCCGTCCAGCTTGATGGATCCGGAAACGATTCTTCCAGTTGGAGCGAGTATCTGCATGATGGAATACGCCGTCACGGATTTACCCGAGCCGGACTCGCCAACAATTCCCAGCACTTTTCCCCGATCCAGATTAAAGGAAACACCATTAACCGCCTTGACTTCACCGGCATCTGTAAAAAACGATGTATGTAGATCTTTCACTTCAAGAAGTTGCATTGGTTGCTTGTTCCTTTCTCAGCCATTTAATTTCGGATCAAAGGCATCTCTCAGACCGTCACCCAGTAGATTCAAAGATAATACAATCAGTGATATAACTACGGCTGGGATAACAAGACGGTAGGGGTATGATGTGATTCCGTTAAGTGCATCAGAGGCCAGTGAACCGAGAGAAGGCATCGGTGCGTTGACGCCCAGTCCCAGAAAAGACAGATAGCTCTCAGTAAAAATCGCGTTCGGGATCTGTAATGCGGTTGAAATGATGACCACACTGATCGAATTGGGGATTAAATGTTTGCGAATAATCCAGTTGCCTCTGGCACCCGAAGCGCGGGCAGCAAGAATGTACTCTTGTTCGCGCAAAGATAGAATCTGGCCACGGATCAGCCGCGCCATGGACACCCTGTAGAGAACTGCGAACACGATAAACAAGCTCAGAATATTTGATCCGATTTTTTCCAGAACGGTTCCTTCCAGCAGCCCGCCGAGCGCAACCCGCAAAATTGAAGCAAGCAGGATAACCATCAGCATATCAGGCAACGAATATATAATATCAACAAAACGCATGATGATCAGATCTACTTTTCCACCAAAATAGCCAGCTATTGAACCGATAGTCATGCCGATAATCAGTACGATAATGCTGGCAAAAAAGCCGACAGCTAATGAAATTCGAGTACCATAAGCGACCCGGATAAAATAATCTCTGCCGGCTGAGTCTGTGCCGAAAACGTGGGGAAAAACAGATTCCCCATCTTCAATTCTGGTCAGTTCTGTTTTGCCATATTCAAAGGGTCGAAGGTTATTAAAGGAGGCGTCAACCATTTTCCCGGGTTGCACACCTATCTGCTGATCATAGTCGTATGGCCAGATCATCGGAAGAAAAATCGATAGAAGCGTAGTGAGCACAATTACAAAAAAGCTGATCGCAGCCACCTTATTCCTAAGGAGACGTTTGACACCATCCTTGAAAAAAGTGGATGAGGGACGCATCTGAACCATGTATTCCTTTTCCGCCGCAGTAGCAGTGATAAAGGAGTCTAAGTCTACATGAAGGCTTAACCGTTTCATTCCCATATCTATCTCCCGTTATTCCAGCGTAATTCGCGGATCAACTATCTTATACATAATATCGCTGACAAGATTCATCACAACAATAAGTGTAGCCAGCACGATTGTTGTGCCCATGATTAATGGGTAATCGCGACCCGTGATGCTGTTAATAAAC
>JAAYLM010000376.1 GCA_012521915.1 Oscillospiraceae bacterium
ATAGATCTGGAGGATGCGTAGCCATGGACCAGCGACGTAAACCGGATGTTTTTCGCTTTATACTCAACCCCCGGGCAGGCCGTAAAGATGGCTCATACCTGACCGGCCAGATCGAATCTGTTTTCGCGTCTTTACCGGATGCGCCTGATTGCCAGATCATCCTGACTGAAAGACCAGGCCACGCGACACGACTGGCTGCGGATTTCGCCGCGCTGTATGGCAGCCGCCTGATGGTGGTGGCCTGTGGAGGAGATGGCACGGCACGTGAAGTGGCTGCCGGATTGGTTGATACTGAAGCGGCTATGAGCATTCTGCCCATAGGAACAGCTAATGACTTCGCCCGCGTTGCCTTGAGCACCAGGGATGTTGATCTGCTCATACCGCTCCTGCCATATCCCTGCATCCGGCCGATTGATCTGATTGCGGTTGATGACGAGGTCAGCCTCAACATCACATCGCTTGGTTTTGACACCAAGGTGCAGCTGAAAGCGATGCAACTCAATACACGTTTCCGCTTTTTAGGCAGTTCCGTCTATCCGCTGGCAATTGTCCTTTCCTTGATCGGGAAACGTCAGTATGCGCTGCGCTGCATACTGGACATCATTGACCAGGACGGTCAGGCGAAAGAAATCACACTGCAGACCAATATGATCCTGGCGGCCATATGTAACGGCCGTTATTATGGCGGCGGTTACAACCCGGCGCCGACGGCATCTCTGGACGATGGCCAGCTTGTTTTTTCCATGGTTGAGAACATGCCTTTACGCCGCATCATGACCTTGTTGCCTAAATATAAGAAGGGTACGCATCTGGAAGATCAGGCGGTTCATACCTGGTCAGTCCGGTCAGGGGAGATCGAGGCGCTGGACGGGGTGCTGCTGGGTAATTATGACGGCGATGCTTTTCAGAAAAAACGCATCCATTTCAGGGTTCTTCCCGGTGCGCTCAATTTTGGTTTCTGCTGAGGGTCAGCCGCACCCGGCTGGCTGATCCGGTTGGGAATCGGTAAAGAAGCGGGGGATCTGTTTGCCATCAAACCGTTTCTGCATCCACTCACTGAGTGCTTTGGTCATGTCTTTGGGGTTTTTATAATTTTCAGGATACAAAGGCTGGCCGAAAGTGAGAATGACCTTGCGCTTGCGTCCGGATTTACTGTCTATGGGCTGTGGCGCTTTCATGTATCGATTAAAAACTTCATAACCACCATCGATGAAGACCGGTACCAGGGGAACTTGGCTTTTCATGGCAATATAGGCGGCGCCATCTTTGAATTCGCCCAGTCGGCCGTCACTGGTTCGTGTGCCTTCCGGATGCACAAGCAGGATATTGCCCTCTTCAACTTTTTTGCGGGCAATAATCAAGCCGCGGACCGGATTGCCAAAGCGGTCAATGGAAATGGCACGCCCGACGCGGACAATCAGTTTGCCCAACAAGCCGTGCCGGTCTTCGAGATCCTTTGCGGCGATACAACTCATCAGGCGAAAGTGGTTGCGGGGCAGAAATGAGCCGATCCACATTCCGTCAACATAGGTTTCATGATTGGCTGCGATAACGTAAGGCGTCTGCCGGGGTATGTTTTCCTGACCTTCCGCTTTTAGGATAATACCCAAATGTGTGTAGGCCATACCCAAAAAAAAGGCCATATTGCCAACCAGTCCACGCTTGAGCGGGTAGTGGACATAATGCTGCTTCATGGCATTCTGCCGTTGATTTTCCGGTGTTTGCCCCGGTTTTCTGACCCATGCCTGGCGGGTATTCTGATTCACCCTTGCCTGACCTCCCTGATCGTAAGTTTGGTTGCCTGATTACAAGCTGTTAAGTTGAAGGATACCACATATTTTGTTAAAATACGATAGATCGCCACCAGACCTCACAAAAGGCGTTTGTCTTTTCAGCCCGCAAGGCCGGACTCGGCCTGATGCGACTGGACAGTATGCTTAAGACAGCCCTGCGGCAATGTTGTCCAAGCCGGGCACACCAGGCGGTTTCTCCGCGATTATACCCCCGGCAGATTGCGCACAGATGGTCAGAAACAGAGGTGACGTCATGCCGATGTTGATTTATGGAACGGCTCGCAGCAGCCTGCAGCAAGCCTGTCTGAAGCAGGTGATCGGGTTGACTGCGCGTCAGCCGGAAAAGCGGGCATTGCTGGTTGTTCCCGAACAAACGAAAATGGATGTTGAAAAGGCCTATCTGGCCTTATCGCCAACGCCTGGCCTGATGATGGCCGAGGTGCTCAGTTTCCGGCGCCTTGCATGGCGGATTTTGGGTGAAGTGGGACGCCAGCCTCTGCGTCCGATCGATCAGGCTGGACGGGCTATGCTGGTTCATCGTGTTTTGCGCCAGAACCAGAAAGAGATGCGCCACTACGCCCATATAGCCGACAAACCCGGTTTTGTCAGTCAACTGACGACCGTACTGGGCGACTTGAAACGCTACCGAATCGGCAGCGAGCAGTTGCTTCAGGCCGCAGAGCTTGCTGAAGACCGGATCCTGCAGGAAAAAAGCAGGGATCTGGCTTGTGTACTCAGTGGTTACGATACCTTGCTCAGTCAGGCGGGTCTGACAGATGCTGAGGATGATCTGACACGTCTGGCGGACGTACTGGAAATTTTGGTTGCATCACCCCGGGACGAATGGCCCTGGACACGCCTGGCCTGGCTGCGACAGTCCTATGTCTGGCTGAGCGGCTTTGGGGAGACCCGCGACTTTACGCCTCAGGAAGACGCTGTCATCAGTGGTCTGGCCATGCTGGTTGAAAATATGACCATCACAGTGGCCGCGGATGCCATACCTGCCGATCAGAATGCCTGCGGCATCGGGCCTGATGCCTATTTCGCAGGCCGTAAAACAGCCTGGCGGCTGAGCCGTATGCTGCCTGGCCTGCGGTATGAGAAAGTGACAGCACAACAAAACGACCTGGCAGACAGGATTCGGAATTTGCTCGATAACGGCAGCGTTGAAGGCTTTCATCAACGTAAGGCTGGCGTTTCCGAGCGTGGGGATGAGGCTTTCAGCCTGAATCTGGTTCAGGCCGCGTCACTCGATGAGGAGCTTTCCTGGGTGGCTGGTGAGATTCGCCGGCTGGTCCAGACCAAAGGTTATCGATATCGTGACATCAATCTGGCCGTATGCAACCTGACGGCTGTCAACATGCGGCTGCGCGCGGTTTTCCGTGAGTACGGCATACCGCTGTTTTTGGATATGGAGCGGCCACTGAGCGGCACACCTCTGACGCGAATGGTCCTGAGTTTGCTTGACATTGGTCTTTCGGGCTGGTCACGGCCAGCACTGATGGCCTATCTGCGATCAGGCCTTAACGGGCTGCCCCTTGATGCCGTTGACCAGCTGGAAAACGCCTGGCTGGCCCGCGGCCTGTTCCGTCTTGACCGGATTTTTGACGATTCATATTACCAGGATCGCATCTTGCCTGGAGCGGACAACCGCATAAGAGCGGAGACGGAAAAGACCGGTGAAGAAGACACCGACAGCCTGCACCCTTCACTTGCTGCAGACTGTTCTCTCCTGCTGGCCTGGCGAGATGAGTCGCTGCAGCCTGTCAGACAGATTTTGCGGGATCTGGGTGCTTCACAACCTGTACGGGACAAGGTCGCTCTTTTACAGCGTTTTTTAGGTGAACAGCTGGTGTCACAGCGGTTGGAGCAGCGGATCGGCCAGCTGGCATCATCAGGTGAGATGGATGTGGCCATCGCTCTTGCGCAATCCTGGAATGCCCTGCAGCACCTGCTCGAGCAGCTCCTCCTGTTATCGGCTGATTTGCCCATGTCTTTACGCCTGTTTCGCGATACGCTGGCTGCCGGAATGGATACCGCATCTAGTGGTGTGATCCCTTCAGCTATCGACCAGGTCCATGTCGGCAACCTGCAGCGGGCTTCCCTGCGCCGTTCCCGCGTGCAGTTCATCGTGGGCGCGACAGCGTCTGACCTGCCGCCGGCACCACCACCAGAGGGCCTATTGAAAGATCCAGATCGGCAAACCCTGTCCGACCTGACCGGACGGCAGCTGCCCAGCAGTGTACGGGACAAATCCTATCTCGATGCTTATGTTCTGGAGACGCTGCTTACCCAGCCGACAGATGCGTTGTACCTGACTTCTCCCGAACAGGCTGTCTCCCGTGTCTTTCGCACGCTGGCCACTTATAGACCGGCGTGCCTGAATGTTTTGTCCCCGCAACCGGACCTTTATGATGCGCGCCTCAACGCGCCTGTGCCTGCCTTCAGATGGCTGCTGCAGCAACCCGCGTCTGCACTGGCGGATGAAAACCGAAAAGACGCGTTGCCCATGCTGAGAGAATTGCTGCAGTCTGCCGGTTTCAGGCGGCCGGAATGGCCTGCGCGCCAGACACGGATCACCCCTGAAATCGTCAATGAGCTTTTTGATAGCCCTGTTGTGCTCAGTGTTTCTCAGCTCGAACAGTATACCGCCTGCCCGTTCAGCCATCTGGCCGGTCGTCTGCTTGCGCTGCGCCGGCGGCCGGAGTGGCATCCACAACTGACAGAGACAGGCGTGCTCCTGCATGGTGTTTTGGAACAGGCACTTAGCGTTGTCTGTCGCCAGCTGCAGTTCGATCCAACAAACACCCGTCCGGATTTTCTTTCGGGATTCTGGTCGCGCTGCCTGCAAACTGACTGGCAGCAGAATATAGATGCCTGGTTGAAGGCAGAAGCTGAACGCAGTGGTTTGAACCGGCTGTTTGACGCCGGTCTGAACGCCTCGGTGGCCCGCCGCATTCGCAGGTCAGCAGCAGCAAGCCTGACGGCCATTTTTCATGATCTGGCCAAAGACCCTTATATTCCAGTGGCGCTGGAGTGGGTGTTCGGACCGGAAAACGGCCGCCAGCTCAACCTCGGTTTGATCCATGGCTTGCCGGTCAGCCTGCGTGGAAAAGTCGACCGTGTGGATGACCGGCCCCATGAGGGTCAAAACAAGACGCAGCATTTCCGCGTTATTGATTATAAAAGCAGTCAAAAAAGTATCAATTATGACGCGTTTTACCATGGTCTGGCGCTTCAGCTGCCGTTGTATCTGGCTGCCTATGCCAGTGCCAATCCCGGATCCGTTCCTGAGAACGCCGCCTGGTTTACCCTGAACAGGCCGATCTTGAATGTGAAAGACCACAGCAAGCTGCAGAACGGGCAGCTGGAAGAGCAGTTAATGAAGCTGCAGCGTCCAGTTGGCCTGAATCTGCAGCCTGAGGCATTGCAGCAGCTCAGTGTCCACGCGATGAAAAAGGCCAGGCAGCAGACACACGAGCTGCTGGCCGGTCAATTTCCAGTTTATCCGTGCCGCTTGCCAGGACAGCGTCCGCCATGTGATTATTGTGATTTCGCGGCGTTTTGCCGTTTTGATGCCAGCCACGATCCCTGGCATCGTCCAGATAAGCCGGTTGTACCAATGCAGGAAGGCAAACGCATGACGGCACGAGAAGTGTTTTTGCTACTTCTGGCCAAATCATGCGGGGAGGATCCCTAGGTATGGAATACACAGCAGAACAAATGGCCGTGATTACCGCCCGACCGGCCAATTTACTTGTATCAGCCGCTGCCGGATCAGGAAAAACAGCCGTCCTTACAGAACGGATTGTCAGACGCGTCGCAGAACAGGAGCTTGATGTGCAGCACGTCTTGGTGGTGACGTTTACCGAAGCCGCGGCACGGCAGATGCGCGATAAAATAGAGGAAAAACTGCTTGCTGCCAGGCGGACTGCCCAGGCCGCGGAACAGCGCCAGTACCTCAGCCGTCAGCTGGCTCTGCTGCCGGCGTCGGCCATTTCCACCATTCATGCTTTTTGCCTGAGCGTGATCCATAATTTTTATTATCTGGCCCGGGATGAACAAGGTGATTTGCTGGTGGAGCCGGGTTTTGGCGTTCTGGACAGCTACGAGGCAGAGCTGCTGCTGCGTCAGGCTCTTGATGACTGGATGGACAGCCAGTATGAAGCGATCGACAAAGGGGAAAGTGCCGGCCAGCCGGACCGGGCGGAACAGGTGGCCGCGTTTTACCGCCTGACTGACGGTTTCGGTGACAGCCGCAGTGATCAGCCTGTGCGCATGTTGCTGCTACAGCTTTACCATTTTTTACGCAGCTTACCCGACTATCAACGATTCGCTCTGGAAAAAATCCAGGAGGCGGCACGGGCTGCAGCCGATTTTTCCGCGAGCCGGTATTGCCGCACGCTGCTGGATCAGCTGCGCTTGCGCCTGGATCGCGCCATGACAGTGGTCCCTGATCTGCTCAATATGCTGGACGGTCCGATCCGCCTTCTGGCCGACCCGCGGCGCAATGAAGAGACCCGGCGGCATCTGCAACGCTGTCTGCATGTCTTCCCGGAACTGCATGGCCGGTTATACGACGGGCTGGCAGACTGGGATGAGATACGGTGTATCGCCCGGCCTCTGGAAAACCTGAGTATGCCGCGTGCGTCAGGACGTGACCCAGAAGACAAGCGCGCCTTTCTAGAGCTGTTTGACCAGAACGTGGCTGAGGCGGTCTGCTTTCTTTCCGGAAATTGCAGCACCCCGAAATACACACAGCATTTTTTGTTCCAGACCACCCATCTGCTGAATAAAACAGCTGCGGAGATCCAGGAGGAAATCAGGACGATGCTCCCCGCCATTGAGTACTTTATACAGCTGCTAGCCGGTCTGGATGAACGGTACAACGCACGCAAGCGTCAGATGGGCGTCCTTGATTTCAGTGATTTTGAGCATTTGGCATTACTGATTCTGCGTCAGGAAGAAGCAAGGCGCTATTACCAGGAGCGCTTCCAGGAAATATATGTCGACGAATATCAGGACACCAGCAGCATCCAGGAGACCATCCTGCAGGCGATTGGCCGTGGGTGCACCCTGATGGTCGGCGATATCAAGCAGAGCATTTATCGCTTCAGGCATGCCCGACCCCAGATATTCCGTGCGAAAACACAGTCATATGGCAGGGAGGAAGGCGGCCGTCTTTTAACACTTAATCGCAATTTTCGCAGTGTGCCGGATCTGCTGGGCACGGTTAACGATGTGTTTTCACAGCTGATGTCCGCCGGGTCGGCAGAGATTGACTACGACCATCGGCATGGTCTGGTGCCTTTTCGCCAGGCACTGATAACGGACCCTGAGCCACCGGTTCAGGTTCTGCTGCTCGACCGTCAGTCTGCGGAAAGTACAGATGATGAAGATCCGTTGATTCCGTCTGAACTCAACCCGTACGAGAAAGAAGCGTTGCTGGTGCGGCGCCAGCTATTCAAGATGCATGACAAAGGATATCGTTGGCGTGATATGGTCATCCTCGCCCGTACCCGCGGCATCCTTTCAGCTTACCGTGAGCAGCTGGAAGCTGCCGGTATCCCGACTTACGCTGACAAAGCCGCGGAAATTATGGATTCACCGGTTTTGCGTTTGCTGGAAGCCGCTCTGCAGCTTGTTGACAACCGTCGTCAGGACATCCCCCTGGCCGCTGTCATGCACGGCGATATCGGACCGGTCAGTTTCTCGCTTGATGAAATGGCGAGGATAAAGCTCCTCGGCCGCCACAAGCAGCTGTACGATTACCACGAAGCGGTGCTGGCTTATGTTGCGTACGGAACCGATCATGCGATCAAAGAGAAAATCAGCAAGTTTTTCAGTTGGCTGGACCATCTGCGTCAAGAAGAGCAGGTTTTACGGGTCGGTGAATTGATTGGCTTGCTGTATAGCGAAACAGGCTGGCTTGACCGGGTCATTGCGGCGCCAAACGGCAACCTGCATGGTCGCCTGCTCAAGCAGTTCCAGACCTGGGCTGAAGGCTATGAAGCTAAGCGGGGTAAAGGGCTTTTTCATTTTGTACGCTATCTGGAAAATATGCGTGATCAGGAGAGGATGGATCTTCAGACAGAGATGCCGGAACTTGAAGCAGATAAAGTTCGTCTATTGACGATCCATGGCAGCAAGGGCCTGGAGTTTCCCGTGGTCTTTCTGGTTGGCTGCGGCGGCCGGATCAACGAACGTGAGCAGCAGGAACATATCCTTTTCAGTGAAAACCTGGGCATAGGTTTCGACTATGCAGATCCTGACAGGCAGATCCGCTACCCGACACATTTGAAACTTGCCATGCAGGAAGAAATCCGTGCGGCTGGTCAGGCTGAAGAATTGCGCCTCCTTTATGTTGCTATGACGCGGGCCATGAATCGCCTCTTCCTGACAGGTACACTTGCGCTTGACCCGGAAAAAGGTGCCGCCCGACTCTGGCAGGCCGTCCAGCAAGCGCGCCAGAGCGCAACACGTCGTTTACCGGATCATCTTGTCCGGTCAGCCGGCTCTTACCTGACCTGGATTCTCATGGCACTGGCCCGAAATACAAAGATTGACCTGTCGTTTCTGGCTGGTTCTGCCCGCCAGAATGTTGATGTGGAGCCAGGAAGGAAAACTGAACCGGCATCTGCTGATGGGAGGGAAAATTCCGGAGACGAAGAGGGCATGACAGGCATGGATCAGCCGGGAAGGGGCTGGTCACTTTGCTGTATTCCGTTGTCCTCTGTACTGCAAAAGGCAGAACAACAGCAACTGGAACGGATTGATGATGGCGCTGGGCTGCTAACCGGCCAGGATGACGCAGCGTCCAGACATAGCTGCCAGCCGGAAAAAGAGATGTCGCCGGAGCTGCTTTATGAACTGAAACAGCGCGTTATTGAAATGTACCGCTTTGACGGAGCGGCACGTACACCCCTGAAACTGACCGTCAGCGAGCTTAAGCGGCAGGCTATGCCAGATGATCCCGATGAAAAATACGATTTGCTCAAGGAACCGGCAGCAGGCAAAACGTCGTCTGTCGGCCCTTTGACTTACCGCGGGATCGACTTGTCTTTACATGAGCCGGCAGATCCGCTGGAAAAGCTTGATGTTCGGGAAACTGACGGAGGCGCGCGTCTGGGTACAATCCTGCATACGGTCTTCCGTTATCTGGACCTGGTTGCGGCGAGACGACGGCCGGAAGCCATGGAAGTAGAAAGGCAGCTGCAGGCCATGCAGTCCGGCGGCATGCTGTCCCAGGAAGAGGTTTTTGCGGTGAGGCCGATGACTGGTGCGATCCTGCGCTTCATCCAGTCGCCTCTTACCGGAGAGATGGCAGCTGCAGCCAAACGCAATGCCTTGCGTCAGGAAATCCCTTTTACCCTGGCCTTGCCAGCCGGGCATGTATATGAGGATCAATCCGGCCTGGCGGATGATGACCAGGTTATGGTACAGGGCATCATCGATTGTTGGTACCAGGACGAATCAGGCATAACACTTGTTGATTACAAATCTGACTACATCATTGGTGATGCTGCTTATCTGGCAGATGAACTGCAGAGGCGCTATGCCCGGCAGCTTCTCTGGTATGCCCGTGCCATCCAGACAACAACAGGCATCAAACCGCGACGCTGCCTGATCTGGCATATCCGACGTGGTCTGGCTGTACCGGTCTTGCTGGAAGAGGGCTAAAGGCGCAGAATTCCTGATTGTCAGTCAGCAAAAGGGTCGGGCTTTTTTTCAGCTTCGGTGCTGCCAGCTTGTTGAACAGCCTGTTGATGCCGGCTGCTGCGTGTCCCTGCCTGCTTGTCCAGCCGCCGCCTCTTCTGAAAAAACTGCTTGAGCAAAGCTGAGCTTTCTTCGGACAGAACCCCAGACTCAACCTGCACAACATGGTGCAGGGGCAGGTCCGGCACATTGACAACAGAACCACAGGCGCCTGCCTTGGGATCCCGGCTGCCATACACCAGCGTACGGATTCTGGACTGGACAATGGCACCCGCACACATGACACAAGGTTCCAGCGTAACGTATAGATCGCACTGGTCGAGCCGCCAGCTGCCCAAGTGGTGGCAGGCCTGGCGAATAGCGACCATCTCAGCGTGCAGGGTGACATCCTGGCGGGTTTCCCGCCGGTTGTGTCCCCGTCCGATCACCTGGCCCTGGTGCACAACCACAGCACCCACCGGGACTTCGTCCATGCGGGCGGCTGCCCTGGCCTGGTTGAGCGCCAGACGCATCCAGTGTTCAGCCGGTTTTGGCTGTATCGTCATCTGGACTCTGGCAGCGCGGTTGCGCCTAGAGAACGGATGCGCATTGCGGACGGCGCATGGGCACCAAAATGATGGCGCATGGTTTCCAGATATTGATCCAGCAGATCCAATGGAACAAAAGCCTGGATGGTACCGGCGAAACCGCCGCCATGCACACGACAGGCACCCCGGTCGCCCAGGACCATCTCTGAAACAGATAAAGCCAGGGAAACAGGCTGCTCATCAGGATTCACGGCTGAGTAGACATTCTGCAGCTGATTGCGCGAACTGGTGCCAGAGGCCCGGACCAGCTGGAGGAATCGTTGAAAATCCCCTTGCTGCAACGATTCTGCCTGCCAGATGACACGCTGGTTATCCTGGAAAAAGTGTATGGCGCGCAGTAGGGCCTGGTCACTGACCTGCCCTCGACAGGCTGGCAGCTCAGCCCAGAACGCCTCTTCAGGAACCTCACGAAGAACCGTTTTGCCAAACAAGGCGGCTACGGCTTTCATATCTCGGGGAATCGCAGCATAATCATCCGTCAGGTCAGCATGACTGCCTCCTGTATTGGTGATGACCAGCGCATGGCCAGTCGC